>JAYSKW010000326.1:0-13535 GCA_043726085.1 Limnoglobus sp. | reverse complement strand
CTGAAGTCGAAATCGCGAAGTAGCTTCAGCGTGCGCGGCACGACGATGTGCAAGTACGACGGGAATGCGTCCCAGCCGGGGTCGCCGTGCGTCTTCATGTACGACCATTTGTTGTCGAGGTCGAGCGACAAAGACGCCTTCGGTTTCAGTGTATTTTGACGATTCATGTGCGGACCTCCGACAGTAGCTGCGCGACCGCACGGTCGGCGAGCTGCAAAGTTTCGTTGACGTTGAGCGTGCCGTTGACGATGTGTGCCGAGTTCGCGACGTACAAGCCGGGGATGCTCGTTGCCATCGGCGGCAGGTTCGCCGAGTAGTCGATCGTCGGGATCGCGAGCACGTGGCGGACCCGCGACACGCGGAATGCAAGGACATCATCCGGCGTGAAGTGCGGGTACATTTTCGCGAGCGCGGCGACGAACGATTCGCGAATCGCTTCGTCGTTCGCCTCGAACAGCGGGTCGTCGGGCGTCACGTATTTCGGCAAGTAAATCAGCGTCTTTCCGTCGAACTCGGCAGGGTCGACGAGCGTCGTCATTTCGATGACGGCGGTGAACGGCACCCAACTTTCGGTGATGTTCGTGACGTAGTAATTCGCGAGCGGCTTCTTCAGCACGAGCGATGCACAAACGATGCCTTGGTAGCGAAGGTCACGCCATCGATTCGCTTCGGGGGCAGGTAAATCGGGGCACAACAGCGGCACCACGGGGGCGGCCGCCGTCACCACGACGCGGTCGTAAATGGAGTGTGAACCATCTGCGGTTTCGATGCGCAAACCGTCCGCGCTTTTGGTGATACTCCGCACGGTGGTTCCCGCGCAAATCTCGACGCCGGCGGTGCGCAGTGCGTCCGCGAAGTGGTCGATGATCTTGCCGTAACCGCCGCGTGCGTAGCCGAACATTTCCTTCTTCAAGCCGGTGCGGCGTGCGGCGTACATGCGTGCGATGATCGCCCAGATGAACGCTGCGGAAGCGTACCGATAGTTCTCGCCGAGCTTCGCCCGCAGCAGTGGCAGCCAGATCTTTTCAGTCGTTCGCGTGCCCGACCACGACCGCAACCAATCGACGACGGAGATCGTTTCGAGGCGCTTCCAGTTGCGGATTTTCGAGGCGTAGAAGATGGTGGTGCCGAGGCGAATCTTGTCGATGAGCCGCAGTGGCGGGAACTTCAGGAACTCGACCGCGTTGGACATCGAGACGAGTTTGCCATCGGTATAGAAGCCGGTTTTCGTCTCGACCCAGCGCAGCGAGTCGGCGATGTCGAGCATGTCGAGTAGCGCCCGCACGCGCAGGTCGGACATGAGGATCACGTGATAGTGACGGTCCCATGTCACATCGCCAACGGTCCACGAATTGGCAAGCCCGCCGAGGTTCGGCGCACGTTCGATGAGCGTGACATCGCAGTTCGCCTCACGCAGTTGCCGGGCGATTTCCATGCCGAGGAACCCGCCGCCGACCACGGCCCAACGCTGCGACGTTCTGGCGCGTTCCGTTCGATTCCCAGTCGGGGGCGTTTCGAGAGTGGCATTCATACCGCGAAAGATAGTGCGCCGTTCGCCTGAAGCAAACGCTACAGCACCTCGGTCACGTCGGTTCCGCTGATGCGATATGTGCGGTGGCACGCGGGACAACAGGAGTTCGTAACGGCATCGGTGAAGCGGCAAACGAGTTGGCCGCAACGGCAGACGACGCCGACGGAACGCGCGGGGTTGCCGATGGCGAGGTGGAAATCGGGCACGCTCTTCGTAACCACGGAACCCATGCCGACCATCGCAAATCGGCCGATGCTCAGATCGTTGCCGATGATGCATCCTGCGCCGATCGTCGCGCCTTCTTTCACGAGTGTCGGCAGAGTATGTTCGTCGGGTTCGGATGGCCGAAGGTGCTTCAAGTCCGGCGTCGTCGCCCTTGGGAATCGATCGTTTGTGAAGATCGTTCCCGCGCTAATCATGACGCCATCTTCGATGGTGACCGCGTTGCAAATGTAGACGAAGCTGTTGATTTTTACGCGATGGCCGATGCGTACGCCGTAGGCGATGTGCGTCTTCTCGCCGACGATGCATTCGTCGCCGAGCGTCGTGTCGTGGCGGATGTGGACGCTGTCCCAAACGGCAGAACCCGGGCCGATAACGACGCCGGGTTCGAGGATCGCGGTCGGGTGAATGCGAACGCCGGTCATACGAGCGCTTCCTCGGGCAGTCGGGTCCAGTCGGCGCGATTCAACGAGCGGTAAGCAGCGTCGATCGCGGCAACGTTTGCGACGGCATCACAAGCGGAAATGACGAGTTTCTCACCGTCGCGCAGGTGTCGCGCGAAGTTGCCGATGTTCGCACGAAACGCCTGGACTTTGTCGTAACCGTTGCCGAAAATTACCCACTCGCTGGAACTCGAAAGTTTGTACTTTGACACCTTCCAACCGATGCGGATCGTGCCGTTGAGGCCGTGAATTTCGATGTAGCTTTCGCGTTCCTTGTTGATGCTCCACGACAGATCGATCGTGCCCATCACACCGGCGGCGGAGCGTACGAAAAGCTGGGCGGTGTCTTCGACGGGGAGCGGTTGGAGGCGTCGCCCTTCGACCGCGTGAACGTCGACAAGTGGGCCGAGGAAGTAGCGCGTAAGGTCGAGTGAATGCGCACCGTTGTCGATGAGCACGCCGCCACCGCTGATCGCCGGGTCGCCGTTCCAGCGGTTCGACATGTCGACGCGCGAGGTGAACGCATTTTCAAATAATACAACCTCGCCGATCAGGCCGTCGTCGATGAACGACCGGGCACGGCTGACATCGGAGACGTAGCGAAACTTCGACGCCATCGTGATGGTGCGGCCCGCTCTTCGTGCAGCATTCAACATCCGGTTCGCACTGTCGACGCCGATCGTAAACGGCTTCTCGCAAAGCACATTCTTGCCATGTTCGAGCAAGTCCGTGCAGATTGCTTCGTGCGTGAGCGGCGGCGTTGCGACGATCACCGCGTCGATGTCGTCGGCTTCGGCGATCGCATCGGCGCTATTGTGCGCGCGGCAACCGACGATGGCGGCGGTCTTCTCGGCGGCGTCCCATCGCACGTCGGCGACCGCAACGAGTTCGGCATCCGTGTGGTCGAGAAACGCATGGGCGTAACTTGTGGCAATGCCACCAGCACCGACGATCGCAAATCGAATCTTCGCTGTCATGGGCCGGCTCCAAGATATTCCATTTTCGCTTTCTCGGCGCACTCGCGGACCGATGCCGCGATGTACTCGAGATGGTCTTCGGTGTACTTTTCGGACCACGGCAATACGAGCACTCGCTCGAGCGCGGCCAGCGTTCCGGGGAAGCGGGCGTCGGAGTAATCGACGGCTTCGGGGCGGGCGAGCGTGAACGGCCAGCGACTGTTGCCGAACGTTTTCTGATTCTGGAACACCGCACACTTGTACGCGGGCTTCTGAATGTACCGCGGCGCACTCGCGATGCCGCGTTCCTTCAGTAATGTGGCGAGGCCGGGAGCGCCCCCGCGAATGACGTTGCCATCGACGCCGAGGCAGTATTTCCAGTAGGTATGGACGGCACGCGGGTCGATCGTCGGCGTCTCGATACCCGTCAAACCTTGCAGGCGTTCGGTTAGCCAGTACGCCGCATTCACGCGGTTTTCGACGACGCCATCGAGCTTCTTCATCTGCGCGACGGCTACGGCACCTTGGAGTTCGCACATGCGGCCGTTGAGCGCGAGAAAGTAGTGATCGGGGTTCGCATCGCCGTAACCCCACGCCTTGTTCAGGAACAAAAACACGCGACGCGACAGTGCGGTGTCATTCGAGACGACGAGGCCGCCTTCGCCCGTAGTGATGTGCTTGCCTTGCTGCAAACTAAAACAGCCGAGCGCGCCGAATGTGCCGACGTATTGGCCATCGAACTTCGCGAGAAACGACTGCGAGCAATCTTCGATAACGGGGATGCCATGGCGGTTCGCAACGGCCATGATGCCAGGCATATCGCACGGGTTGCCGAAGAGGTGCGTCGCGATAATCGCCTTGGTTTTCGGGCTAATTGCGGCTTCAATCGATGCGGCCGTCACGTTGCAAGTCTTCGGATCGACGTCGGCGAATACGGGAATCGCGCCTTGATAAAGGATCGGTGCGAGTGCCCCCATATCGGTGATCGACGTGGTGATAATCTCGTCGCCCGCATCGGGGTCGATGGCGGCAATCGCGGCGTGAATCGCCATCGAGCCGGAACTGGCCGCGTAGCCGAATGCGGCACCGAGTTTCGCGGCAAATTCGGTTTCGAGCGTGCGAACGAATTTCCCTTTAGTGCTCGTTAGCGTGCCGGTGGCAATCGCCTCGGTAACGGCCGCAATCTCTTCTGCCCCAAGGGTTCGCCCCGTCGCATCCTGGTCGGATGGTAGCGGCAATGGCGGGCGCGTTCGTAAGCTCATCGGTGGGCAACCTTCGATTGGAATGATGTAACGATGGCGTCCCAGGGGTACGACGAAGCGTCTAACCCTGGGCTATCAGATTTAACCCCGTTGGGGTAAGAACAATTGAAACCTTATTTCGGCGCGGTTGCGGTGTTCGTCGGCTGGCCGAGTGCGGCGTGGCACGTCGTTGTCGTCGCGGTGTCGAACAGCAGGCTGAGCGTGCGGTTTCGCTCTTCGGTGTTGTGGCGTGCGTCGTGCGCAGTCAGTCGCGTGAAGGTAAAGCGAGCCATCATTCGCAGGTGGCCGAAGATCGTGCGTACGGTTTTCATTTTGGATCGCCCGAGCATGCGGACTTCCAGCGTCGTCGGGTGCTCCACTACCCGGCCGCCACGCTGATCGAGATGGCCGAGTAACTCGACCACCCCCAGAAAGTTTCCCGAACGCAGCGCGATATCCTTCACGGCCGACCGTCGGTAAACGCGGAAACAACTCGTGTACGTTTGCAGCTGATTGTGCATCACATAGCGATACATTCGCGATGCGGACTTCGACAGAAACAGCCGCCATCGCGGCACGTTTCGCACGTGGCCATCGGCGTGATACGGCGACGCGGTCACCATATCGACGTTGCCGGCCAGCATCGGAATCATGTTCGACAGTTCGAGCGGATCGTACGAACAATCGGCGTCGATCGAGCAAACGATTTCGGAATCGGCGGCACGAATGCCCGTCATAATCGCGGCGGCCACACCGCGATTGACTTCGTGCGACAAAATCTTCACATCGGGCGATTGACCGAACGACGCGACGAGCTTTTCGCGCGTCTGATCTTTGCTCCCATCATCCACCAACAGGAACCGCAAGTCGTAGCGTTCGGCAAACGCATCGCGGACGTTTTTCAGCACGTTCGCCATGTACGGTACGAGTTTTTCTTCGTTGTAAACCGGCACGACGATCGACACCGGCGGGCGGATTCCGGCCTTTGAATACACTTCCGTTTTGCGGAACGACGGCGGCGGCGTTTCGACGTCGGACAGCGGCCGAAACACGGCGGGCGTCACCACGCCGAGATACTCCGCTGCCGACGAAAAATGGTACTTTTCCAAGTACTCGCCGAGGCGTTCTTCCATCAGGTCGATGTTGCGATATTGGCGAATCTTCGTCATCCAGCCCGCCGTGCTGATCCGCGGTTGCTCGCGGTCGAGTTCCCACGTGTGGAAGTACATCACCAGCGGCGCGGTCGCTTTTTCGTCCCATCGCTGAATCGCGCGACGCATGAAGCCATCGGGTAACTGGCGGATCCAATTTCCACCGCCGATCGGCAGATCGAAACCGGCGCATCGCATACTCGAGATCGGCAAGACTGTAATCGTGCCTTTCGCGGTCGGCTGAATGTGCGAAAATCGACGCCACGATTCGCCCGCGAACCGTCGAAACATCGGCCCGACGCTGGAATCGTAGGCGTAACCTTCTGCGGAGAGAACGTCTAAGGCCCACATATCTTGTGGGCGGAACCAACCGTCTGCGGTACGGAACCCGACGACTTTCTTCTCGCTGGCGCGTTCGATCGCCGACTTGGCCCGACTCAAATCGTCGCGGAATTCTTCGGGCGACAAATCGCGAATGTTGCGGTGGAAGTACCCGCGGCTGGCGACCTCGTGACCGCGATTCGCGATTCGCTTCACTAACTCCGGGTAATGATCCGCCACCCAGCCGAGTACGAAGAACGTCGCCTTGGAATTATGGCGGTCCAATAACTCGAGCGTCTTCGCCGTGTGGTGTTCGAGCCGCGACTCGAAGCGATACCATTGGCCATTCTGAACGTACTTGTTGAACGCGCCGACCTGGAAGTAATCTTCGAGGTTGACGGTCAATATGTGCCGACGCGTACTGTTTCGATCGGGCAACATGGGGCGAGGTCCGACGCGAGTTCCGGCAGGGCAGGGGCGAGCGAATCGTTCGTTCCGGTGACTCCGTAGCGACGGTCTACTCAGTAAGTAAGCTAGATCATGATTCTATTAGTTGCAACTCCTAGACCAGATCGATGCAGAGAAGCGGTTGCGCGAGGAAATCGATGTTCTGCTATGGTTTGCGGTGCAATCTGAAACGAAAAACGAGCGTTAAGTGTGCCGAATCCGCTTTGAATTCGCTTCTGCGTGCGACGATTTGAATCGTTAACGGTGGATGAGAGTTTACACAGAGCGTTCAGTAGCAGAAACTATTGTTCTGCAATAATCGTCAATCCCGCGCCATGAATGTAACGCGACGGATACTCGCGTTATCACATGGTAACTGTAAGTTGCAAGCGAGTGGCTAGTGACTCAAGGCACTTCGATAATCTCTCCCCCGGATCGACTGGCTAATGCTGGCAGAATATCGCGTGCGGAGTATCGCATAAAACGGGTAGAACCATCGGCGAAAAGGAAGTGGCTTCCGCTGGTGTGCAGGCTCCAGAAATGATACCGATCGCATGGATTATTGACCGCGCCGGGTCCAAACGGAAACGTCCCCGTACACGTTTCACCAGGGATTAATGGCTCTGGAACACTCATGTCTTCATCGGGTCCATATCGTTGCCCCCAGTATCCGTTCGCAGGAGCAAGACGGGCGTACCATCCGCCTGCTTGCAAAGTGTCTGGTGGCGGTCTCTCCCCTACCATTAACGTCGAACTCGCCCCATCTGCGATATCCGACAGGCGTATGCCTGGGTAGCCTCCGAGTACACCATCTTGCTTTCCGGTACCACTCACTCCCATGTACGAGGTGTAGGCTGTCAAAATATTGTCTCTGTTGACAAGGGCGACTGTGATTCGCCCGTCCACCGGGCAAATATAAGACTTCACGATAGCGGACAGAGCGGTGTGAGGAGGATTTACCAACGGGGAAAGCGGTTTGATTTGCAGTGCTCTCTCCGTCGATGACCAGAGTGATTCCTCACCCATCTGCGCCAGAATCTGCGCCATCCACGACACCGACAGGAATTTCTGTTTGTTTGGATCCGGTGGAAGCCCATCTGGGAATCGCCCGTGGACACCGTGGTAGTTGTGTAACGCGATACCGATTTGCTTCAGTTTGTTCTGGCAGCTCGTTCTTGCCGCCGCTCCTCGCACCTGTTGCACAGCCGGGAGTAGTAAACCCATCAGGGCCGTCATGATGCCGATCACGACGATGAGTTCGATCAGGCTAAACCCACGCTTTTGGTACGAATGCAAACGTTGCATGACATCCTCCAACCCAGGTACTAACGCGTATTTCTACGGCACAATGAACTTTACAGGAATGACAATTTCTTCTTGGCCACCTGCCCATTTTCCAATCAGCTTGACCAGGCCTGTACTGGATGTTTTCAAAAGGTTAGACTTTGACCGATCAAACTTGATAATCACAACATGAGAAATCGCATGCTCCGATGGGAGGATGGCAGAAAGGCCTTCTGACGCCTCGATGAACTCGAGTTTAATTGGATGGCCGGCAGTACTCCTACATATGCACGAGACATCGTACAGTGGCCCAGACGACGACGCACGCGGCAGTACACAGGCAGACGGAGTCGCTTGTATGGATGAAACTATTTGCCCTCTCACAGCGATCGCGTCAGATGTGAACTCGCCGTCATCCAGAGCCACACCGATTATCTCCTCCACGACTGTTGGAACCTCGGCAGATACTACCACCTCAATGCGTCCTACCAGAACGCCACGCCCGAATGAGTCAAGTGCTGGCTCACTCTCCAAGGGTAACAATCGAGCAGCGATAACTTTTGAGTCTCTCAGGGAGACATTGACAACCTTTCGTGTTTTCACTGCGCTGTCAAACAGTTCGACAGTGTAAATAGCCTTGCGACCAACGGGCATCTCACCCACCATAACTACCGATGGGAAGGCAACGGCTCCACCATTAACAGTCGGGATCACAATAGTGATGTTTCCTTCTGGCCGCACGGGGTCGTTCGTTCGGAAGTAAATGGTGGTCCGTTCCTCTTTACCGATTCGACCGCGAACCTTATGCCTCATACGAATTTCAACGAATTTCTCAGGCTCGATTTCGACTGCCTGAAGTAGCACATATCCTGACTGTGATTTGAGATCAAGACCATCACACCCACAGCCAGTCCGAAACTCGTCCACAATCAACGGGAGTCGGCCCGTGTTCGTAATGCGAAATACTCCCTCCGAAATGTCACCGTAGTGATGAGGGGCAATGAAGAGTACATCGGGCACATCGAGTGTAGGTGCGTCTACGGTTCTCGAACAGATGTGGCGATAACCCGCACCTGCCAACAAGATGGTTCCCGATAGTGCCAAGACAGTTAGAATCCGATTTCTCATGTTGATTGCCCTGACAGGCGATAGTGACTATGTTTCAAATCATCGAGCAGCCAATGATGGTCCTTTTCGCTTTCGCCACCATTGCGATACGGAGATGACAGCCCCCAATCCGAAGACGCCGAGCGATGCGGGTAGTAGCCAACGAGTCCACGACTCCGATTCTTGCTGGGTGGCCCGAGGCGCTTCTTCGGGCGATTGTGAAACCAGTAATCCTGGCAAGAGGGTAATTGGTTCGCCGTCCTCCGTCAACGCAGGCTTTGTCGGTTCCCCATTCGCATCTGCGACTTTCACTTGATTTAATACCGTATCGATCACCTTCAGGCCTTCAGCGAATTTGAATGTCATGGCTTCAGGTGATATCGGTCGGTTGATCTGGAGGTTTGAGAATGTTGCAGTCAGACGTTGTTTGTCGGGTGAATCGTGACGATTGGCAGTTGTTTTCACGACTTTCGGGAAATAAATACCGGGAGATCCTTCCTGAAACTCCATTACTTCCTGGTCGCTCAATACGAGGTTCTCAATCGTTGAACTCCAGAGGACTCGCCGTCTCACCAGATAATTGACTGCGGGATCAAACCAGATTTCCAATCGCCCACGTGCATGAGACACGTCTACCAAAACCAGTGGCCGACCTTTATCATCGACCCGTCGAACGAAGTTCACTTTATTGGTTTCGGATAGGAACTCTTCAAAAGGAATGTGCAACCTGGTTTTACCTGGGAACATAATAAGCCCGAACAGATAGGGATCGCAATTGAGATGCTTGTTCGTATCGGTCACCGATCCGGTGATTGTTGCCGTCCCGGTCAGACCATACATTTCAGGTGGAATTTTATCCGTCGATTTCCGTAGGCCGTTTTTAATAAAGACATCGCATTTGAGGCCTCCATCGGAGCTATATTTGCACCGGACGACATTACCATCGCGCCAGTATTCGCCTTGCTCATTGCCGCCCGGGACTTTGGGGTTGTAAACCAAACTCGTTCGACAGGACATTGTTCGGATCGACTCTATGCTTGCCCGATGCGCTTGACGCACCGAGTCGAGTAAGTCGTCTGCATGTAGTGTCGAAATATTAAAGTGCGATAAACACGCAACAATCACAATAATGTGAGAGCCGACTAAACGGGATCCACTCATATGCGGCACCTATTGATTTAAGTCGTGGAGGAAAAGACATCGTTTTTTCCTCCACGACCTAAGCACTGAAACCCCGGCATATCTACTTGCAACCACCCCACAGCAACACCCCATTGCATGGAAGTCCCGTGGCACTATTCGTACCGGGGCAGAGATAGCTCTTTGCTTTCCAGTTGCATAGGCCGATGTCTCCCAAACATGTGGGAATGGCATTCGAGGCACAGTTGCATTCGGAACTGTCCGGCAAGATGACCTTTTCAGCGCAATTTCCGAACCCTGTACATTTCCCAGTGAGGCCGAACGCCGCATTACCCTTCTGATTCGCCCACGCGAAAAGCGCACACCCGAGGCCAACCACCATCATGATTTTACTCGACCAGCGCATGACATAACCTCATCGTAAGTGAGTTGGAATTGCTGTCAGCAAGTACCACGCAGTGCGTCGGAAAATCCGATTAAGAGTTTCGTAGCAATTGCATGACCTATACGTGACTTTGTAAAGATTACACGAACTGAAATTGTTGTCAAGAGCAATTCCGTCGAAAATGTGCGTCGCCAAATTTTATTTGTCGCGGCGGGTAACTATTCCAGGCGAATAGTCAGAAATATGGATACCGCAAACCACCCGAAACCGATCGGCGATTTCCGATCGAAAAGTCGCATTTCGAGACGCGAAAAACCGAAAATCACCGAAAAAACGGTTTTTGAACGTCCGCAATTGCGACTTACGTTGATTACGAATGGCAATTCGATCAGAAGCTGCGTGCCAGGGTGGCGAAGTAGTTGAGGTCGTTGCGTTTGAAGCCGGGGCCGGGGTCGCTGTCGTAGCGGCTTTGCATCCCGAGGCGAATCGCGGTGCCCGTCGTGGGGTCGACGATGATTTCGTAGGCCGCCCGTGCCCGAACGCGGAACTGTGCGAAATTGTCGATTCGAGGGTAATAATCGAGCGTCGAGACGACCGATTGGCGATCCGAGAACTTGTGTTTTAAGTCGTAGCCAAAGACCATTTCCGGCACCCAGCGGTCGGCAGGGCCGCCGATTTCGCGGACCGCACCCGCACCCGCCCGCAGCTTGAACAGGGTAATATCGTCGTTGACCACGATGTAACCGGCACCCGCGTAGATGCCGATGCGGAACCGGTACGAACGCAGTTCGTCGTATTCGATGTTTGTCGAACCGAACAGCGTCCACGGGCTGCCCGCGAACAGGATTTCATCGCGGGCGTTTAGGATCGCCACGTTTTGAATCGTCTTACCCTGTTGGTTGCCGAGCGTGTACAGGAAATCGGTATGAAACTGGTTGCGTTCGACGTTGCGGTCGGCATTCAATCCAAGGCGAAGGTTGAACAGATCGGTGTTGCCGCTCGCGCCGTTCAATCCGGCTTCGACGCTACCCTTCCAGATTTTCTTGGTCGGTATTGCCTCTTCGGGGAACAGATCTCCACCGAGAACGGGCATCGCTGTGGCCGGAGCGGAGAAAATGGCATCGCTTTTGAACGCCTGGTCCGGTGCCGCACCGAAGACACCCGCACCCCCCGCCGGCGACGGAAGCTCGGCATGAACGGGTAAGCCGAACCAAAACAGACCGGCAATGAGCATGAGGCGAGGGCGGCGCATCATCGAAATTTCCTGAAAAGAGTCGATGAGCAGAAAATTGCTCAAGTTCGGGATGCGTATCGCCGGACCGCCCGCGAAATGCAAGAGCAAGCCACGGCTGGTCGTGGTTCAGACAGACTGGCTATATTTTGTCCAACAACTGTAAAAATTGCAAACAGCCATGCCCAATAACGACTTGCGTCGAATGAACCAGATCGCTTCGACAGAGAGATGAGAAATATTTCACCAAAGAAGGCCGTCGACAGACGAGATTCTCTAACTGGTTTGCCGACCGAAACTTGAGCGAAAATTGTCACTTAGATAAAAAATCTGACTTTACCGCTTGACTTAGTATGGTGGACAAGAATATCCTTTCTGTAGAGATGTCACGGATTGGCAAGATGCACTTTCTGATTTTTGACGCAAATCTCGCGGGTGAAGACCCGTGGCAGTCTGGCACGATGTTTGCAACGGTTATTCTGGCCGTACCAAACGAATGTCGGGCAGCCGATCGAAGCCCCGCCTGAACTTCGATATTTCCGAAAAACTGCGTGCTACTGATATTGCGCCCGGTAACCGGTTGCGATAAACTTTGCCCCAGTAAGGTTTGCCCTCTGAAACCAGACATACCAGCGTGAACTCTCCCGACATTCGGTCGTTCCGAATCGGTGAGCGTTACGCAAGAGTTTCATTCGACAGATGCACTACAAGGAGGTTCCGTCATGCTCGTTCTCACCCGTAAAGTTGGCGAAAAACTCGTCATCGGTAACTCGATTCGCATCAGCGTTGTGTCGATCGGCCCCGGCCGCGTCAAGCTCGGGATCGAAGCCCCGGCCGACGTCACCATCGACCGCGAAGAAATCCACGAACGCAAGCAGTTCGAGGATACCGGCGTCACCGCCACAACAACACCCGCATTGCACAATCGCATCGCCGATCAACTGCCGCAAACGGTGATCGACCTGCCGATGGGCAAGTCCCACTTCCGCACGAAGCCACGCTAACAGCGAATGTTGGAAGTCGAACGACGAAAAACCCCGCACAAGCCAGCAACATATTGCCAGCCGACGCGGGGTTTGCGTTTTTGACAGCAACCGCCCAGCCCGCAGTGTTCGGGATCTGAATTGTTAGTCCTACGCGCTAGCGAGGGTTATTCGCCAGACGGCAAGCGAGGAAAGTGCGATTTCATCCGAATGCCAGATCGAACGCTTCGCGGGCGGTCGAAACGGGGTGGATTTCGAGCGAGGCTTTCAGATCGTCCGGTAGATGGCGAATGATGTCGGCGTTGGCGGCGGGGATCACGACGTGCTTGCGGCCGGCGCGAGCGGCCGCCGCGATCTTGTGTTGCAGCCCCCCGACCGGGCCGACCTCGCCGTGCAATGCGACTTCGCCCGTGAATGCAAAACCGGGCTTCACCGGCTTGTTGGATAGTGCGGACACGATACCGACCGCGAACGCCAACCCCGCCGACGGGCCATCTTTCGCCTCGGCGATTTTCACTAAGTGGACTGCCACCGTTTGCGATTTCAGACGCTGTTCGGAAATCTCGAACGAGCGGAAATTCGCACGCACCAAGTTGTAAACCGCACGTACCGAATCGCTCAGCGACGAACCGTGCAAGCCGGTCACTTCGACGCGGGCGGGACCGTTCAGCGCGGAAACCTGAATGAGAATCACATCGCCACCGAGTTCCTTTTCGCCATCGGTCAGCACGACCAAACCCGTCACCGCACCCACAACGGCCTCGGTATTGAGGCGATCGATAACGACGGTTGTGGTCTTCGGCAGCAAATCGCGTGCGGTGTGTGCTGCCACACTCGCGGGGGCAATCAGCCTCGGTTTGAACTCGCCGGGGGCCAACGCGCACAACTGCTGATGCACCCGCTGACGCAGTTCGCAGGCGAACATCGTCACTTCGAGCAACTCCTCTTCGGAGACGTTGCCATCGGGATAAATGATCTTGATGAGGCCCGAACCGATTCGCTCGATCGCGGTCTGATCGCGTCGCGTCATTCCGGGGTGAACCGATACGCCACGGATGCGATCTGCGAACGAGTCTTCGCGCATTCGCACCAA
>JAYSKW010000325.1:0-3289 GCA_043726085.1 Limnoglobus sp. | reverse complement strand
CGCTGAATGTCTTCTTCGATTTCCAGCGGTGCGTCGAATTGACGCATGAGATTGCGGTTGACCATAGTTTATTCGGGAGACAGCGGCCCAGGCAGCGAGTCGATTGGAACCCAGGCTTGGCGGACATTAGAGTGAACGACACGCCCGGCAAGCCAACGGCCCGCGCAACAGGAGTGAGGAAGGAGAATTCTAGGAATCGCACAACCGCCGCAACAGGGGCGCGCGGAAAAGGTTTTATTTGCGAACTACGGAGCTACCGGGTTCATCCGGTTCATCCGGTGGGCGTCGTATCACGCAACAAATACACTTCCACCGGTACTAGCCGGGAGACTCGTAAGACTATGCCTTTGCGAGTGGCTTTCTCGTTCAATCCACCATTTCGGCGTAAATCACTTTGAAGCGATCCGCACAGAGGCGGAACGCGACCATCAAACTCGGGTCGAAGTGGCCGGGCGAGGCGTCGCACATCGTCATCACTGCCATGTTGTGCGAGAGCGCGGGTTTGTAAACGCGCGGGGACCGCAGCGCATCGTAGACGTCGCAGAACGCGAGCAGCCGTGCCGCGAGTGGGATCTCTTCGCCCGCCAACTTATCGGGGTAGCCGGTGCCGTCCCATTTTTCGTGGTGGTGCCGAGCGAGATCGATCGCCATGTGCAGGAAGCCTGTGGCGAACTTGTAGCGGCGTGCGACTTCTTGCAGCGTGTCGGCACCGAGAACGGTATGCGCCTCCATTTGCAGGCGTTCTTGCGCGTCGAGCCGTCCCGGTTTGTTCAACACGCAATCGGGTATCGCCGCTTTGCCGATGTCGTGAAGCGGGGCCGCATCTTCCAGCCCGCGTACGAAATCGGGGGTGATGCGGTTCTCGAATGCCGGTGTACGAGCGGCAGCTTCGGCGAGAACGCGGCTATATTTTTGCAGGCGAATGAGGTGCGCACCCGTTTCCGCCGAACGCTTCTCGATGAGCTTGGCCAGCGCCAACACCATCGCACCGCGGGCGTGAATCAGCTCGCTATCCCGCGACGACACCGTGCGCTCAAGTTCGGAATTCACGGTAATCAGATGTTGATTGAGCAACTCGAGGCGGTCTTGCGCGTCCTTTAATTTCAGTGCGGCCCGCGTTCGTGCCCGCAACTGCACGAGACTGAACGGCTTCGTCAGAAAGTCGTCGGCCCCGGCTAACATCATCCGCGACAGTTCGTCGCCGCTCGTCCGCCCGGACAACATAATCACTTTGATATTCGGAGTCGGCGGTTGCTGGCGAATCTTCTTGAGTACGACTTCGCCGCTACAGCCGGGCAAATCGACGTCGAGCAAAACGAGGTCGTAGATTTCGCGTTCGATTTGTTCGAGCGCATCGAGTCCCGTACTGACTTCATCGCAATGGGCACCATCGCCGGCCAACGCGAGCCGGCAGACGCGACGCACGTCGATTTGATCGTCGACGATGAGAATCCGTTGCGGGGCAGGTGCGGCATCGGGAACGGTATCGGTCAGATCGATCGTGGCGGGTAGTCGTTCGGCAGGACGCAGTTTCCGATCGGTGATCGAACTCAAAAACGGCAACAGTTCCCGCATGGCCGCATCGGCGGTCGGTACCCGCGCTTCGGGGTTCAGCGCCATTAACTTAGCAATCGTTGCATCGAGTTCGTACGACACATCGCGCCGCCATTCGCGGGCCGATGGCGTGCGACTCGCTCCGGCGGAACCGATCGGTGGCTCGAACGGGTCGCGTCCCGTTAGCGTGAAGTAAAGGCTTGCTCCTAAGCCGAAAATATCGGCGCGGGCATCGACGCTCTTCGCCGAGCGAACTTGTTCCGGTGCCATGTAACCGATGGTGCCGAGCCGCGCGCCGTCCTTGGTCATGCGTTCGTCAGGGCTGGGCAAACGGGCCACGCCGAAGTCGAGGAGCTTCGCGTTGCCGTCGGGCGCGATGATGATATTGCCGGGTTTGATGTCGCGATGGATGAGATCGTGCCGGTGCGCTTCGGTGAGGGCATCGGCAATCTGATGGGCAATCACACAGGCTTGTTCGATGGGAAGCGGGCCGTCTTGCAGCACGAGATCTTCGAGGTTGCGACCTTCGACGTATTCCATCACGAGGTACGGCACCGGCGCGCCTTGCGGCCCGGCACCGGCTTGTTCGCCCGCGTCGACTGCGGCCACGATATGCGGATGTTTCAATCGCGTGACAGCGAGCACTTCGTGAAAGAACCGATCGACCGCACGCCGGTTTTTGTCGCCGTTCACGAATAGCGCCTTCACCGCCACGAGCTGACGCAACTTGATGTGCTCGGCCTTGAACACGACTCCCATCCCGCCCGAGCCGATCTTGTCCAAAATCCGATAATTCCCCAACACCAGCGTGTGCGTCTCTCCGCGTCGGATGCACCCGAGTTGGTAGGGTGTGAGTAACCCCACCCGCGCCAATCCGAACAACAGCGATTCGTCGTTGGGGCTTGCGAGCAGTTCGGCTTTTTGTTCGGGTGAAAGTGCATCCCATTCGCCGACGGGCACGATGGAAGAACCGAGAAGTTTGCGTACGTAGTGACCAGCCGGAATCGACCTCGACGATTCAGTCGGGACTTGAGCGGTGAGCATGAATCGTCGTCCGTTGTCTGAATGATACGGGGCGTAATGCTGTCGGAACCACTATATTTGTTGCCGTAGTTTAGATCAGTTGCTACGGAAGAACGCGATAATTCGGCGAATTCCTAACAATAGTCATGAGGCACCGCAGTATATTTCCGACCGACGCTGAACCGACTCGGTCCGCTTCGTCACCCGCGCGAAGCGCGCTGACGGGCGCGAACTTTTCAGAACGACAATCACTTTCGCATCCGACTCCAATTGACGCGATTCACTGTTACGGGGTAACTTTCGCCATCGTTCACGATGCGGGGAGTGGCCATGTGGAAAGTGAATTCGGTTCGCGGGTGGTTCGCGGTCGGCGCGAAGATTACGCCCGTTCGCGTGAATGCGCTCGACTGGCTATTGTTTGTAGCATCAGTGGGCATTCTCCTCGCAACAATTTGGGGGAAGTTCCGTTCCACCGGCCCGGTCGTACTCGTCGTGTTTACGATGTTCGGTTGGGTGGCGGGCGCGATCGACCGGCGTGCGGCGTGTCGGCGACTTGCGGTGTTGCTCGTTGCGTTTGCGGCGGCGTATGCCGTGCGGCACTACTCGCAATTCAGCCCGTTTGCCCATCGTGTCGGGCGGTTGGTGTTGGTGTCGGGTCTGGGCCTCACCGCGATCTTGTCGACGCCGTTGTCGCTCGTCTCGCGCTTGGCCA
>JAYSKW010000324.1:0-6068 GCA_043726085.1 Limnoglobus sp. | reverse complement strand
ACTGGTCCCGCCACGGAAGTGTTTAGCGGCGAATGGCACGGAGGCTGACATGAAAATCCGAAACCCGAAGCTCATCCGCGGTGCGGCGTGGCTCGGCGCAAACGCCGCCGTTGGTCTGTTTCGCACGCTGCGATTCCAGCATCAACCGCTCGGCCTGGAGATGATTCTCAACCGCGTGTCGCACCCGGACCGCTTCCTGTATTCGATCTGGCACGAAAATTTAATGTTGCCGACGATCGCGTACGGCGGGCCAGATATCGCCGTGCTGATTAGCGCACATGCCGATGGGCAACTTCTCGGCGGGTTGATTCAGCGGATGGGAATGGGCATGGTTCTCGGCTCGACGACGCGCGGCGGGGCCGATGCCGTGCGGCAACTCGTGCGGCCCGATACACCGTGGCGGAACGTGGCGATCACGCCCGACGGCCCACGCGGCCCCCGGCGTATCGTGCAGCATGGCGTCATCTATGTCGCATCGCGAACCGGCATGAAAATTGTGCCGATCGGCGTCGGATACAACCGACCGTGGCGATTCAAAAGCTGGGACCGTTTCGCGGTGCCGAAGCCGTGTTCGCGTGCCAAATGCGTCACGGGGGAACCGATCCTCGTTCCGCCAAAACTGCGTTCCGAACAACTCGAACCGTACCGATTAATCGTGCAAGCCGAGATGGACCGACTGAGCGAGATCGCCGAAAACTGGGCGATCACGAACCGCTTGGTCGTGCCCGCCCCCACGCCATTTCCGTTACGGCTCGCATCGTGAACGAACTTTCCTCACCACCGCGTTGGTGGCAACCTTTCGTGCTGTTACTCGCTTGGATTTTCGCCTTTGCTTGTGCGGGGCAGCGCTTGCATCGCGGTTGGACGGGGTTCAACAACCAAGAAAGCACGCCGCGGGATCGCTGGCGCGACGATGGCAATTCGGGTCATGCGGAGATCGATTTCGCCGCGCAATGGGTGATGGGCCGGATGATCGCCACGGGGAACGGTAAGCACCTATATGACCGAACGCACCTTTGGCCCGTGGTGGAAGCGGGGTTCCCTCCATCAGGTGAATCGCTGTGGGTGCGTCGCGAATCGTTCCCACGCGACCCGAAAATCATCGCGTTTTCGGACGGCGACCCGCGTCACGATGCGAGCTGGATCATGAGTTGGATTATCGGGGCCGATTCCCCCGCATGGCGCGAAGTGAGCCTCGCGGTGGCACTACCGTTTGCTAACAACGCAAACCCGTTTGCGACAGCGGCACTGGTACTGACAGCCAATCGTCAGTTGACGCCCGAACTCGTCGAAGCGGTGAATCGCAAGGCGCTCGGCGGGCCGTTGTACCCGCCCGTTCATGGCTTCTTTTACTATCCACTCGGTCGAATTGACGACGCGCAAACGGCTTTCCACGTGTTGCAAATCCTCGGCTTCCTCTGCCCGTTTGCCATTGGCTTCTGCGTGCGAAACCTAACGAGTGGCCGCGTCTGGTGGCCGATTGCGACGGCGATCGTTTGCCTGTATCCCGGCTACCGGGGCACGATGGAACTCGGGCAGAATGCGCAGTTCACGCTGCTGATTCTCGTGTGGGGCTGGTGCCTGGCGGCGAAGGGGCACGAATTCGGGGCCGGTGCGGTTTGGGGATTGCTTGCGTTTAAGCCCGTGTGGGCGGTGGCGTTTCTGTTGGTGCCAATCGTGCTGCGTCGTTGGCGGATGCTGTTCGGCATGGTGGCGGGCGGTGGCGGCCTCGTACTTTTGACCCTGCCGTTCGTGGGAATCGATGCGTACTTCGACTGGCTGGCCGTTGGTGGTGATGCGGCCGAGAAGTACAAAATCAATCAAAACTGGGTCTTCCTCAGTCGCGATTTGTTCGGCATTCCGCGACGGATTTTGCTCGACTTTACGCTGCCCGATGCGAAGCGCGACCGCGTCGATGCCGAACGCTACGGATGGTTACTCTGGGTATTCGTCTTCGTGGGCACATGGCTAATCTGCGCGATTCGAAGGGATCGCCGGGACTTCACCGCCGGTTTCGCGATGCTTGGTGCGTTCCTTTGCAGTTACCGTTTCATGTATTACGACGTGCTGCTTTCCGCGGTCGGCGTCGGTTGGATCGTCTATTGCCACGACTGGCGACGACAGCGAATCTCAGTCCCGACGGTCGTGCTTTGCTTCCTCATCATCAACGAGAATCTCTGGGCACAACGCAGCTACGCGATCTTCGGCACCAACTGGAACACCGGCATTCGCTACCCGATCGACACGCTGATGGTGTTCGCACTCTGGTTGTGGGTGTCTGCGCGATTACTGCTGCTTCACGCTACGCCGCGAAGTGCATCGAGTGCTGCGCCGATGTCTGGCGAGCGCATCAGCGAGTCGCCGACGAGCACGGCATGAACGCCCGCATCGGCGAGGAGTTTCATGTCGTCGCGGTTGCGGATTCCGCTTTCGGAAACGAGCGTGACCGATGGCGGAACGTGCTTCATCAAATCCAGCGTGTGGCTTAACCGCGTGTGAAACGAACGCAGATCGCGGTTATTAATGCCGACGAGTTGGGCACCCGAATCGAGCACGCGATTCAGTTCCTCCGCATCGTGCAGTTCGACCAAAACATGCAATCCGAGTGCCGTCGCTTCATCGTGCAATTCGAGAATGCGCGGGCCGGGCAGAATCTCCGCGATCAACAACACCGCATCGGCACCGGCGTCGCGGGCTTCGAGTAACTGATAGCGGTCGAGGATGAATTCCTTCCGCAACGCCGGTATGCGAATCGCCGCGCGGGCTTGTGTGAGGAACGACAAATGGCCTTGAAAATAGGCTTCGTCGGTGAGAACGCTCACGCAGGCCGCACCGTGAGCTTCGTAAATTTTGGCGATCGCGACCGCATCGAAGTCGTTGCGAATGATGCCGGCCGATGGCGAGGCTTTTTTCACCTCCGCGATGATGCGAACTTCGCCGGGCTTGCGCAGTGCCGCTGCAAAATCGCGAACCGGCGGCAAATCGGCCACCCGCCGTTCGAGTTCGATCGCCGATGTTTGGCTTCGCGACGCAGCGATTTCTTTCCACTTCGTTTCCACTATCGCATCGAGGATCGTCGCCATACCACTCGCCTTTCGCGGTTGTCTGCTGAAGCAACACTATCTTAGCTGAGTGCCGACTGGCGACTACCTGCACCCGAGCGACGGTGGACATGTTACGCGAAATTCTCGAACTCCTGATGGCGGCGGGTTTGGTCGCGCTGGTCGCCGTGCCGATCGGTGTACTTGCGTTTTTGCTCGCTCGCCGATTCGCACTTCCACTTCTGCCCGCATGGCGGCACCGTTGGTGTCAATGGCGTGTCATCGACGTGTTATTGCTATTCGGAATGTACGTGATGTTGCCCACGCTCGCGGGTGATCGACTCGAACGTGTCGGCGTCTATCGCGCCGTGTTCGGCGACGATTCGTTGCTCGACCCGACCTCTGTGGGTGCGATTGTCGGCGGGCCGGGGACATCGCTTGCCGAGGCGTGGAGGTACGACCGGATCGCACGCCGCACGACATTAGCGGGTACAGTCGCGATGCCGTTTTTCGCCATCGGGTTTTTGCTGCTTCGGCGGTTCGGCGACACCGAACGCGCAGCACCTCCGCGTCGAATCCCCACCGACGTTGCTGTCGGTGTATGCGTCTGGCTCGCTGTCACCCCACTGACATTCCTCGTGCATTTTCTCGCGAACCTCATCGCCAAAGAGTATGGCTACGAACCCGACTTACACCCGCTGAAGTTCGCGAAATTGCAAACGCCGTTGCAAATCGGCCTGCTTTTCCTGGGGGCGTGCGTCGTTGCACCGTTTTACGAAGAGATGATTTTTCGCCGCGCACTGCTACCGTGGGCTTCGGGTCGGATTGCGCGATCGTGGGGTTTGATGGCCGTCGCCGCACTCGTCGCGTGGGTCCGTACTAACGATCGTTCGCTGTTCCCCGCGCCGCTCGCGTTCGTACTCATCGCCACGATACTCCTGGCGAGCGTCGCAAATTTACGTCGGATTTGGCCGCGGTTCCTCACGCGCCCTGCGTGTGCCATCGTCTCCACGGCCACGTTGTTTGCCGCGATGCACTCGGCCGTCTGGCCGACGCCGATCCCGCTCTTCGTCCTCGGCCTCGGCCTGGGCTGGCTCGTTTCTCGCACGCGCACCGTCACGGCCGCCATCGTCGTTCACAGTTTGTTCAACGCAATTTCGGCACTATCACTGTTACGCAGCGCGTAAGAATTGCGGCTTCTGTTGCGGCTTGCCGAGTACAGCACGATAGACATCGTGCGTCTTCGTCGCCGCGGTTTCCCATGTGTATTTCGCAGCGTGGGCAGTACGTGCGGCTGACGAGTGCATCGTACTTTCGGGGTTCGTCGCGAGTGTTCGCATCGTGTCTCGCCACCCGGAAACATCGTGGGGATCGAGGTAAGTGCCGAACGTGCCGACTACTTCTCCCACGGCCATTGCCGAGGTCGAACAGACGACGCGACCGCCGCAAGCCAGCATCTCGATCGGTGGCAACCCGAACCCTTCGTAGTGCGACGGGTAGAGCAATGCTGACGCTCCGGCGTAGACAGCAGGTAGGTCCGCATGGGCAACATAGCCGATGTGCATCGCACCAAGATTGCGAGCCGTCGTCTCGTAGAAATCGCGTTCTTCGCTCGATTTCCAGCCCCACGGGCCAGCCAACACGAGCGGGCAACGCTCGCGAACCGTCGCCGGGAGGTCGGCAAATGCCTTCAACACGACCATCAGATTTTTGCGTGGCTCGATCGTACCGACGCACAAAAAGTAATTGGCTGGCAAGCCGAGACGCCGTCGTGTGACAGCGATTTCCGCCGTCGATTGCGGGTGATATACGTCGCCAATGCCGTTGTGAATCGCGGTGACTTTGCGAGGGTGTAACCCGATAATTTCGATCATCTCGCGGCGAATTTCTTCGGACACAACGACCACATGTGCCGCTCGCCGGATTGCAGTTTCAAAGTGGCGTTCGTGATGGTGGACGCGATCGATCGGGTGCCACTCGGGGTGCAATAACACCGAGAGATCGTGAACCGTAACCACCGTTGGCAACGGCGACGACAGCGGAATAAAGTTCGGTTCGTGATACAAATCGTAGTCGAACGAACGACACTGTCGCGCGAAATGAATTTCAATCGCGACCTTCGCCGCATGTTTGGCTGTCGTAGAAAGCGTGGACTTCACACGCGCCGCAATGGATCGCGTGCCAGTGTCGCGCGCGGATTTCGGCGACAGCAACCGGTTCGCAAATGTGGCGACTTGACCGAGCGTTTCGCCGGGGTAAAGCGAGAAGGAATCGCCGCGTGCGTTGGCCGCAAGTTGTTCGTAAAGGTGTGCCACGTAGTGGCCGACACCCGTTCGCGTTTTGAGTGCCGCGAGGCCGTTGATTACCACACGCATCGGTTCGACCTCGTGGGTAACATCCGCGCGTGGTAGCGCACGATCAGGTTCTCCGGGACGCGCACGAGGTACGAACAGATCGCCTTTGCCACCGCGATGGCGTGCGCCCGGTTGCGCGAATCGCGCGTGATGATCGCACGCAGAAATGCCTGGAATACCTTCATTAAAAGGAGAATCGCGGTCCAGACGGCCAGAAACGGGTCGCCGTAACGCAGGCTTGTGATGGCACGATTGCGTTCGACGTGAAACGCGAATGTCGGTGTTGTGTCACCGGCGGCAGCACCATGAACGTGGCGAACGAGCGAGCGCGGCGCGTAGACGGTGCCGTGGCCGCTAAGCCTGGCCCGCCAGCCCGATTCGAGATCTTCGTAATACAAAAAATAGCGCGGGTCGAGCACGTTCCCTACTCGATCTTCGCGGGCGCTCACCGCCGCGCCGCACCCGGCGAAGATCGGGCGGCTCACTTCGAACTGCCCGCAATCGTCTTCGCGAAAGCCGAGATCGGTACCGCGACCGTCGCGCAACAAGACGATACCCGCGCTGTTGATCACGGTCGGATTCGCGGCAAACACGAGCTTCGACGCCACCGCACAACCGGGATTTTCCGCCATAACGATGAGGAGTTCTTCGAGCCAAAACGGGTCGGGGATCG
>JAYSKW010000323.1:0-3825 GCA_043726085.1 Limnoglobus sp. | reverse complement strand
AGCGGCCAGCGTTGTGCGAATAGCTCGATCATATCGCGAATCGCCGCACCGGTGACGCTCGCAATCAGCGCGATCCGCTTCGGGTATCGCGGCAGTGCGCGTTTGCGTTTCGGGTCGAAATAGCCCTTCTTCAGCAAGTTTTCTTTGAGTTGCCGCAGTGCGAGGTCTGCCGCGCCGATGCCCTTCGGTTGCAGTTCTTCGACTTGAAATTGGTAGTTCCTGCGCGGTGGATACACCGACAATCGCCCGCGTGCCAGGACTTCCATCCCGTCGCGTGGCGAGAACTTCAGGCGCAAGTTCGAGCCGCGAAAGAAGGTGCAACCGATGGTCGCGCCGGCGTCCTTCAAGTTGAAGTACATGTGCCCCGACGAGGCCTTCGTGAAGTTGGAAATTTCGCCCGACACCCACAGTTGCGGGAACGCCTCTTCGACGAGTTCTTTGATCCTCGTCGTCAGCGCCGAGATCGTCAGGATATCAGAGGCAGGTGGCGGCATCGGGTGTCCAAAATGAACGGAACCCCGGCGGATGCCGAGGTTCTAGAGAAGACCATTCTATTCATCGCTGACGATTCAACTTACTTTTTGATCCGCTCGCCGACCATGTCGACGACGGCGAACTCGTCGGGGAATTCGCCGGTCGCGAGTTTCGAGTAGACCAACTCGCCGTTGACTTGCAGTTCAAAACAGCCACCCGTTGCAGGGATGAGCGTGAATTCTTTCACTCGGGTTTTGAACATGCCGAGGATTTTGCCCGTCAAACTGAGGGCTTTCGGTTCGTACCCTCAAGACGTGCAATACTTCAATTCGATCTTCATACCGATCCTTTCGCGACGGATGGAAAACAGCTTTCGACACAATCATTGATAGTAGCTGACTGGTAACCCTTCATGGGGTATTCCGTTTTTCTGAGAACCCAATGGTATTGTAGGTCGGGTCGAAGCTTTGAGAGGCCCGACAGTGCATTCACGCGACGATTCCGAACCTTCAGGGTTTTTGTCGCAGATACTCTGTCGGGCCTCATCGCAAAGCCTCTTCGACCACGACCTACGGGTTCCGGTATGTGGAAAATGCAATCTATTCTGTTTTTCTGAGAACCCAATGGTATTGTAGGTCGGGTCGAAGCTTTGAGAGGCCCGACAGTGCATTCACGCGACGATACCGAACCTTCAGGGTTTTTGTCGCGGATACTTTGTCGGGCCTCATCGCAAAGCCTCTTCGACCACGACCTACGGGTTCCGGTATGTTGGAAATGCAATCGGCCCTCTAAACGGTACACCGCTTCATACCAATTCTAATCCAACGACAACGTTTCGCCGCCATTTCGGGTACCTGCCGCACGCCATGCGGCCAGCGATACCGTCGAGGAAACGGTCCGCACCGAGCCATCCATCAGGAGAGCGTTCACGACGCCACCACTGTGATAGCTGCGGCTGGTGATTGCCGCATAACTCGGCTTGGTGGCGGAGGAACCTTCGACTTGCGTGAGTAGGTCGATGTCCACATTCGTGCCGCTCGCGTTAAAAATCACCTTGGTGTTCGGCGTGAAAACGAAACTGAAACCGGACTGGTGGCAAGGCGAATCGGTCCATTCGGTGTGGCCGACTTCGCCGCGATACGATCCACTTCCCGCGAGTGTCACCACTTCGGCCACATCGACGGGATAGGCTGCTCCCAGGGTTGTTGGGGCACTCGAATTTCGCACGTAGGGTTGATAGGCTTTCACTTCTGCGAAGCCGACTGTGTTGCTGAGGCCGTCGGTGAAATCGGCAGTGCGGCTCGAGCGATTGACGATGATCGCCCCGTCGCCACCTTGCCCGTTCGTCGGACTCCAGATGAACCACGTGCCATAATTTGCAGCGTAGTTTTGTGGGTAAGTGATTTTGCCGGCACCCTGATCGCGTGGAACATCGCGAATTTCACTCGGGCAGATATAGATCGCGATGCGCTGGCCGATCACGTTCAGTTGCGTGGCCGGTGTCGCGTTCAAATCGATCTGCGCGTAGAGGTTACCTTGCTCGATGAACGGCAGCAACCGCGCCTGAACCGAGTAGACATCGGCGGCGGTGGCATTGATGGGATACGTGCCAGCCGACGGAAACTGTTGCGCGACGCTCTCGTAGTTGTGTAGCGCCAAACCGATCTGTTTGAGGTTGTTAGTACATTTAATTCGCGCCGCCGCCTCGCGAACCTTCTGCACCGCAGGCAGCAACAACCCGATGAGAATTGCGATGATCGCAATTACGACGAGTAATTCGATGAGCGTGAAACCGGAACGACGCTTACTCATGATGCACCTCGATAACGAAGTGGAATGCAACGAGACACGTTCATTAACGTAACGTATCGGGAAACAGTAGCGAGAGGAGATTGGCGAAATCCGCGAGAAAATGTGCGGGTCGTAGCGGTAATGGCAAACTCGCCGGTGTCACTCCGGCGACACCAAGCCACCTTGTGCGGCACGGTATTTGACCTTCCACGTGTGCCACGCCATAACCTCGACGATGAGGTCGGCACGGGCGCGGTACCATTCGATTTCGGCGGGTAGTTTGTCGGCGAGTTTATCGCCGGCTTTCGTCACTTTATCGCGGTAACTTTCGGCGCGGCTCTTGGCGAGAGCGACGCGGCGGGCGGCGGATTCCATTTGCACCGCGGCCACACGCACCTCGGTGGCTGCGAGTTTCTCGCGGTCGGCGATGGCCAAGAACAGTTGCTCGCGGCGGTGGCTCACTTCGACTTCGGCGGCAACGCGTAATGGTGCCAGCCGCTTTTGCAAAATCATCGGTAGCCCACTGCCGAGCAAGCCGTTCGTCGATTGCAATTGCTGATTGACCAGCGGTAACGTACTCGCCGATAGTCCGTGATACATCGCCCGCAGGAACTGCAAATCGGGTCGCGATTGCAGTGCCGTTTGCACGGCGGCTTCGACGTCGAGTGGCTCCGCCGACACGCCGAACGGCCCCGTTGGCCAGAAGCGTTCCTCGCCCTTAACGGACTGCCCGAGTTGCATTTTCAAGGTCATGTTCAGCGTGCGAATCCCCACCTCGGCTTGTTCCGCATCAGTCAATAGTTTCGCGCGTTGCCGGTTGAATTCCTCGTCGTCGGGTACGTTCGGCAAACCCGCCGCACGGAAACGCGGAGCGGCATCGCGAAGTTGATCGAACGTCCGCAATCCGGTCGCGAGCAACTCCGTACGCCCCTCGGCATCGGCGAGGCGATAGTAGTTTTCGAGTGCCTCTGCTGCGGATCGATTGCGGGCTTCGCGTGCGGCGAGATAGCGCAACTGTCGCACAAGCTCATCGGATTTCGTGTCCGGGCACGGCTGCTTGCGGGTGACGAGTGCCACCGTCGGCGCTTCGTTCTCTTTGTCGAGTTGGTTCGCAATTGGCGAATGCTGTTCCGCAAGTGCGCGGCACGCTTCGTCGGTCAGGCCGAGGAACGGCCCCGATGCCACGCCGGGCTTCGCGGTCTTCACGTCAATCGTCGGGAGTGCGCTGGCGTCGGGTTCGATTTTCGTCGGCGTCACGATCGGAAGTTCGACCGCAACGGGTTGTACCGATGGCATCGGCGCGTGCGCCATCGTCGCGACGCGCGGCACCCGGCACCCGCACGCGATCAGTAGCAAACACCATATACCCACCGAGCGCAACATGTATCGGCCCCGCGATTCCGAGAACGCTTCTTGCTGTTCATCGACTATCGACCCGGAAACCTTTGCCGATTCTCGGGGTAATACGGAATGAGAGAGCGGTGAAAATTCTCCAGCTTTCCCACTTTCGCATTGACGGCTCTAGTCTGATCGGACTAATATGTTTGCAATAATAGTCCG
>JAYSKW010000322.1:0-2084 GCA_043726085.1 Limnoglobus sp. | reverse complement strand
AACACCCGGAAGTCGTGGTGTTCGGTCTGCCACTCGAGTTGTCTGGGCAGGTCATAAACGGCATCGGTGCCGACATCCAGAAAGGCAAGACGTTCGAGTCTGGCCAGGAATATCCCGAGATTCTCGATGGCGTGTTGTGTACTTACCGACCCGTGCTCCGCCAGTGGTATCGGCCCATCCTCGGGTATGCGATGTGGTACTATCGAGGCCTGGAGTTTCCGGTTCTTCAGTGTATCTGGCCGGACAAGCAGCAGCATTATCCGTGGCAGCCGGAATTCAAAAAGGCGTGGCTGTCGGCGCAACCGCTGTTGTACGAGTCGGAACCGGAGGCCGCGCGAGTGGTTCGGTTGCTAGACGCCATGGGCTGCGAGTAGTAGCTGGACTTCGTGAAAACGCAACTTCCTTGCTTGTGCGTCGGTGTTTTTGGTTAATCTGGGCATGGTTCAAAAAGCGGTGTTTTTGGGTAGCAGGTGCGTCCTTCGTTCTACTTTTCTGGTAGCGGGGGCAAATACCCTCAAAAACTAGTCGTGGCGAGTCTTCGAGACGCGACGCGATCCGCTCAATTCGTGACTTCAAAACTCGCCCATCGGGAGAACAACTTCCTCTACTTCGCCTGTTTCATGATTCGGCGGAACTCGGCTTCGTATTGTGTGGCGATGTTGCGGTTGCGGATGACCAGCAGGTTTTCGTCGTTGGTTTCGTTCGCGTTTTTGGAGAAGTTGAACGAGCCGGTGATGACGGTTTCGCCGTCGATGATGATCACTTTATGGTGCATGTTGTGCGGGTTGCCGTCGCGGCGGACGTCGAGCTTTGCGGCCCGCAGTTTACCGATGGCGGAATACTGGCTCGAGGCTTGCGAAGTCTCGAAGACGCCAGCGACTTCGACGCCCGCATCGGCGGCGGCGAGCATTTCTTTCGCAATCGCATCGTCGGTGAAACTGAACGCGAGGAAGTGGATTGTGTGCCGGGCTTCGCCGAGTTCGACGATTACGCGGCGAGCGGGGCGGTCGTGCGTGGAGAACAAATTCAGTATCGTGGTGCCATCGGCGAGTTCGATCTTCGGGTTCGGGATTTTCGCGTTGGGGTCGGGCAGGCCGCCGAATTTGTGTTGCTCGAACATCCAGCGAAATTTCGTCGAATAATTATCGGCAAGGCGACGATCTTCGATGTACACCGCGTTATTGTTGTTCTTTTTCGTGCAATTCTCGGTGAAGTTCATCGACCCCGTCCAGACGGCGCGACGGTCGAACACCATGAATTTATCGTGCATGAGCGCGCCGCTACGGCCGTCGTCGACGACGGGCACGCCCACCGCTTCGAGCGCACGCACGCCGGATTCGTGCAGATAATCGGTCTCGGTCACGACTCGTATTTTCACGTGCCGTTCTGATGCTCGCACCAAAGCGTCGGTGATTTCCTTCGAGTCGAGTTCAAATGCACAGACATCGAGCGTTTCGGTCGTGCGGTCGATGCGATCGACGATGGCAGTAAGAATCTCGTTCGGTTCGTTCGGCCCGCGATCTGGCGTCGTAAAGTAGACGCGAACCGAATCGCTGCGCGAGCCTGTACCGGGCGTGAGGCCCGGAATATCGGTGAGATCATTAAGATCCGAACGGAGCCGATCCCCGAATTGGCACGCCGAAACCGATAGCGCAACCGCGATCGCCAGCCACCGACTCAACCGACGCAATAATTCCGGCACAGCACACCTCCGCCACGTTCGCGATGCGTGCGAATACCCGAAGGTGCGAAGCGAGGAAAGGGCAAGGGTTTTACACCAGAGGATGTGCTATCCATGTTCGGAGCCATTGCATCGAGTTTCGCGATGGTTCCCTTGCTTGCGTTGCGGTTGGTAGGGTGACGCTTCGACCGCCAGACGGTTATTTTGAAAGATTCACTTCAGTTTGAGACGGTAAACCAGTAACATTGCGAGCGAAGGAGAAACGTTTCGGCGATAGGCATGATTCTTGCCATTGCTTCCAGGTGCGAACGGGCGGCCCCGAATCAAGCGGTTTTGGCGTGATGGTGATGCTTCAAACTCCATCCTGCTAGAACAACTTGCACTCTCTGCGAAGAAAGCAAGC
>JAYSKW010000321.1:0-1011 GCA_043726085.1 Limnoglobus sp. | reverse complement strand
AAGGCGACGAGCGTCAGCCCGAGGCAGGCGATTAGCGTACGAATCCGCAATACGTTCATGGAAAGCTCCACAGTTGAGAGGTTCGAAAGCGAGTCGGGGCGGGTACGGACAATAGCATTTTCCGCGACCACCACCGCGTTGGCAACAGTGTCCAGTACCATTTTGGCGAAACTAGCCAACGCGGTTCAGGATTTGTAGTGTCTCGGCGTGCAATTTCCCATTACTCGCGATGACATCGGGCCGGTGAATGTTCGGCGTGTCGTCCCAATCGGTGAATCGGCCACCCGCTTCCTCGACGATCACTTTCGTTGCGGCCACGTCCCAGGCGTTGACGCCGTGTTCGACCATGATCTCGCACGAACCCTGCGCCACCAGCACGAAGCCGTAGAAATCGCCGTAGCCGCGTTGCCTTTGCGTCTTCGCTGCGAGTTCTAGAAACGTCTCTTCGCGGCCCGCTTTGCGAAACCAGCCGACGCTCGAATAGCACAGCAACGCTTCGCTCAATTTATCGACATTCGAGACGTGAATCGGCTTGTCGTTGCGGTACGCGCCATCGCCACGCAAGGCACGGTACATCAGCCCCATTGCGGGCACGTACGCCACGCCGGCGATCTGTTCGTCTTTGTATTCCAACCCTAACAGCGTCGCCCAGATGGGAATATGCCGCACGAACGAGCGTGTGCCGTCGATCGGGTCGATGATCCAGCGGAAGCCGGAGGTGCTGTCTGTGTTGCCGAATTCCTCGCCGAGGAAGCCATCGTTCGGGAAGTGCTTTTTCACTTCCGCACGAATCAGTTCTTCGGCACGTTTATCGGCGATGGTAACGGGGCTGTTGTCCTTCTTCCATTCGACGGCAAAGTCGGTGTCGAAGTATTGCATCGCGAGGTCGCCCGCTTGCCGTGCGACATTGATGGCGAGTTCGTACCGCGATTTCCATTCCGGGTTCATGTGCGTCCAGTATCAGTGAGCATTGCGAAAGCGTGCCGTTGCTCAAATGATACGAATCCGTCC
>JAYSKW010000320.1:0-1711 GCA_043726085.1 Limnoglobus sp. | reverse complement strand
TGAATTCGCCGCGCCGCGTAGGCTTTGCGGAGCGAAGCGCGTGTGAACCCGTCGATGTCAATGCGAGTGGGTGACGCGCACGCGTTTCACACCGCGCTCGCCTGTGTGTCGTGCTTAGTACGTTACCTGGGGTCGACACCCGCAATCGGCGCGACTTCATCTGCGTGCGGGGTTTGCAAATCGAAGATTGGTCGGTCTGAGTTGGCGTCGGTAGATGGCGACTGGTGCTTCGCGTAGGATGACGACTGGAGGAACTCGCCATGTTTCTTTTTTGCCGGTGGATGCTTGCGTGTTTGGCCGTCGTTGCGATGGGCAACGTGGGGAGGTCTGCGTCGATCCGCGATGTCGCGCACGAACCGCTAATGCCGAAGCCCGATGTGCCGGTGCTTGTTACGGCGCGACTTGCGGAGGGGTTCGCCAAACCGGTTCTGAAACTCCAAGCGGTCGCGCCGGGGAAGTACGTTCGCAAATCGGATGCGGAGTACGAGAAGGATTGGATCGATCTGCCGATGCACGACGACGGCAAGGACGGCGATGCGAAGGCGGGCGATGGCGTGTTCAGCGTTCGCGTACCGGCCAGTTACCAAAAGCACCGCTGGCTGTTGCGTTACCGCATTACGGCGACCGACGCGGCAGGCAAAGTGACGCGGGTGCCAGCGGCCGACGATCCCAGCCCGAACTTCGCGTGGTGGTGCGATGCTGGCCTTTCTGCGTGGTCCGGCTCGCGACAGCCGGGCAAGGTCGCGCCACTCGAATTCTCCGCTGAGTTCCTGGGTACGCTGCAATCGCTCCACCTGATCGCGCGGGCGGAAGACGTTGCGAAAAGCCAGTGGGACGGTGCCGCGCACAAGCAGAAACAGCAGGGTACGCTCGTTTATCGGGGCGTTGCGTACGATCACATTCAGTACAGCAATCGCGGCCAAGGCAGCGCGCACATCGCTGGTAAAAATAAGTGGGGACTGAAGTTCAACGGGCGGGATGTGCCGCTCGTCGATGACGACGGGGTGCCGTTCCCCGCCGCGTTCAACAGCCTGAATCTGAACCCCGGCCAGTCGACGCCGTACCTGCCGGTCCACCGTGGCATCGCCGGTCTGGACGAGATGCTTTGCCTGCGCTCGTACCGCCTCGCTGGCGTCCCCAGCCCGGCATCGACGTGGGTGCAATGGAGAGTCGTCACGAGCATCGACGAGGTGAACGCGAAGGACCAATACGCTGGCGACTTGTGGGGCGTGTACGTGGCCATCGGCGACATGGAGCCGAAATTGCTCGGCGACAAACGGCTGGCCGACGGGTTGACCGTCAGCACGCAGAGCGGAATTAAGCACACGCCGAAGGGGATGACCGACGCGCCGAAAGTGTGGGAGACGTTCCTAAACGGGATGCGGGCGAACCCGACGGAAATCTGGTGGCGGAAGAACCTCGACCTGCCCGCGTATTTCCACTTCCACTCGCTGAACCGGCTGTTGGGCAACGTCGATTTGCGGCCCGATGGCAACCACGGCTATTACCGCCACCCGGACGGTCACTGGGCACCGATCCCGTGGGATAACGACATGATGTTTGTACCGAGGCATCACCAACCGGGTACCTTCGAAGCCATCGGTTGCCTCAATCATCCGGCGATCGCAATCGAGTACCGCAACCGTGCCCGGGAAATCCTCGATCTCTTCGCCGCCGATCCCGGCGAACGGGGCGGCCAAGTCGGTCAACT
>JAYSKW010000319.1:0-8978 GCA_043726085.1 Limnoglobus sp. | reverse complement strand
AAGGGTCGTACTGTTTCCCCGCCATCCCACCGAACGCGATATGCGAACGAGCCTTGGCGAAAGCGGCGTAGGCAGGGGCGGCCACGTGGTTCGAGCCGTGGAACTTCGACACCAACGAGGCAATCGCGGGGTACGTATGTGCGTCGGGGTTCGTACGCGGTTCGGCGAGGTTGTTCGCCGTCATCATGACCGTGTTCGGCGTGTGGTTACTGTGACGGCAATCGACGGATCGAATGATCGTGCAACAATCCAAAATTCCCGCGAGTTTCGGTAGATGTTCGCAGAGCCGAACGCCGGGCAGTTTCGTCGCGATGGTGCCGAACGGACCGCGATTCTCGACCGGGCGGTTCGGCTTCGGGTCGAAGGTATCGATCTGACTCGGCCCGCCAGTCATCCAAAGGAGAATGACGCTCTTGCCCTTGGAGGCCGCCGATTTCGCGATGGCACGCTGCTGCAACAGTGCGGGCAGCGACAGCCCCGCGACACCCGCAAGCCCGGCTTTCAGGACGTTACGCCGCGTCGCCAGCGTCAACCCTTCGCGGATCGTCGGCGCGTAATCGTGGAACGCATGAGGGTGAAGGTGCATCGCAGACCCACGGAGTGATATTAAAGCGACGATGAGGAAGGGATATCAGCATACCACGAGCGGATCGTCGAATGCAACCGTTTCATGCGCCGTTCTGGAATCCCAGGCGTTCCTCGTAGTCATACCCCATTCGCGAAAAACTAGTATCGAATAATGCGAGAAGCATCCGCCGACCAGAGGTTTTATCCGACGTGAGCGATACCACCGATCATCCGTCGCCGTTCGCGCGACTGCTTGGTTACTTGATGCCGGAACGCCGCGAGTTATGGATGGTGCTCGTCTATGCCATCGGCGTCGGCGTGCTGAATCTGGCGGTGCCAATCACCGCAATGGCGGTCGTCAACACGGCGGCGCTGTCGAACCTCGTTCAGCAACTGCTCGCACTCTGCGTGGCGCTACTCGTCTGCCTCGTGCTATCCGCGTTCTTGCAACTCCTCCAACAAATCGTCGTCGAGTACATCCAGCGGCGCGTGTTCGTGCGGGTCGTGGCGACACTCGCGGATCGTTTACCGCGCGCGGAACTCCAGGCGTTCGACCAACAGTACGGCCCCGAGTTAGTGAACCGATTCTTCGACATCCTGACGATCCAGAAAGCGGCGGCCACGCTGCTAATGGATGGCGTCTCGTTGTTCCTGCAAGTGATGATCGGCCTGATTTTACTCGCGTTCTATCACCCGCTGTTGCTCGCATTCGATGCGGTACTGATCGCGGGCCTGCTGTTCATGACGTTCGTGCTCGGACGCGGGGCCGTCAGCGGAGCGATACGCGAATCGCGTTCGAAGTATGCCGTCTCCGGATGGATGGAAGAACTCGCCCGCAATCCGATCGCGTTCAAGCTCAGTGGTGGGCCGGAGTTCGCCAGAGCGCGTGCGGATGAACTCACGCAAGATTACCTCGCCGCACGCGCTTCGCACTTTCACATCTTGCTAAGGCAGATCGGTTTCGCACTGTTTCTCCAGGTGTTTGCCAGCACGGCACTGCTCGCGCTCGGCGGCTACATGGTCATTCACGGGCAACTCACGCTCGGCCAACTCGTTGCGGCGGAGATGGTCGTTACGCTCGTCGTCGCTTCGTTCTCGAAGTTCGGCAAGCACCTCGAAAGTTACTACGACCTGCTCGCGGCGGTCGACAAAGTTGGCCACATGCTCGACCTGCCCGTCGAACACGACGGCATCAGCCCGCACGAGGGCGATAGGCACGGCGCGAAACTCGAAGTCCGCGACCTGACGTTCGCGCACACCGACGCGCATGATGCGGTCATCCACGATTTGTCGTTCGTCATCGCACCGGGCGAACGGGTGGCCGTCGTCGGCCCCAACGGAGCGGGGAAAAGTACGCTCGTCGATTTGCTGTTTGGGCTGCGAACGCCACAATCGGGGTGGGTGCAGATCGATGGCATCGACGTTCGCGATCTGAAACTCGATGCGTTGCGCAAGCAGATCGCCATCGTCAAAGGCGTCGAAATCTTCGAGGGAACGATCCTTGAAAATGTCTGTGTTGGACGGCCCGATGTGACGTTGGCCGACGCGCGAAACGCCCTGGCTTCGGTCGATGTCCTCGAAACGATTCTCGCGATGCCCAAAGGCATCCACACGCATCTCACGGCAGGCGGCCATCCGCTTTCGCTGGGTGCTACCGAGCGGGTCGTGCTGGCTCGCGCGATTGCCGGACGCCCGCGATTCCTCGTTCTGGACGAGACTTTGGACAACATGGATCGCGAAATTCGCGACCGGGTTTGGGCGGTCATTACGGGCAGAGATACGCCATGGACGTTGCTCGTCGTTACGCATAACGACGATGTCGCACAGCGAATGGACCGGCAGATTCGGCTCGAACGCACACCCACGCAGGAGCTGTCATGAACCGTCTGAAACCACCTGCGAATACGAACTCGATGCGTGCGGCGGTCACGCCACGCTATATCCTGTGGCTGTCGCGGATCGTCTTCGCCGCCATTCTCGCGATGCCGTTCATTTTAATTTTCACGCCGTGGGTGCAGACCGTTCACGGTACCGGGCGAGCGATTGCGTTCAACCCGGTCTATCGCTTGCAGTTCGTTTCCTCGCCGATTGCGGGCCGCGTCAATCGCATCCTCGTCACCGAAGGCGACCGCGTGAAAGCCGGGCAGCGCATCCTCGAACTCGTCGATAACGACCCGAATCTCGAACTGCGTTTACTCGAAATGGAGGCCGCCGTCGTCAACCGCGTGACCGCCGCGGCGGGGCGCGTTCGCGAGATCGATTCGCGTATCGAGAACTTGAAAATCTCGCAAAAAGTGTCGCTCGAAATCGCGAAGACATTCATTAGCATTCAGCAAGAACGATTGCAGGCGTTCCAGCAAGAACTCATTTCGCAGAAGGCCAGCGTCGAACAAGCCGAGTTCGCGGCCACGCGCGCGGACGAGCTTTTCAAAGAGAAAGTCGGTTCGCGGGCGGAACTCGAAATCGCGAACCGGAACTTCGTCGCGGCGAAAGCAAACGTCAAAGCGGGCATCTCCCGCGTCAGCCTCGGCGAGCAAGAAGTGAAGGCCGCACAAGAGACGACCAAGCGGATTCAGGCCGACACCGATGCGTCGATCAACTCCGAAAATGCGGTGCGGAAGATGGCCGATGCCGAAGTGGCGGCGGCGGATCGCGACCTCCTGAACATGCAAGTGCAGATCGCGCGGCAACGGGCGCAATACGTCGATTCGCCGTGCGATGGCACGATCTTTCGCGTGCTGGCCAACGCGGAGCAGGGCGGTATTTTCGTCTCAAATGGGACGCCACTCGCGACGATTGTGCCCGATATTAAACCGTCCGATGTGACTGCCGACGTGCCGTTCACCGTTGCGGCGGGCGGTATGGTCGGCTGGCGTCATTCCCTGTTGACGCCCGACAGTCGCCCCGGTATCGTCGCCGAACTGTTGATCGACGGGAACGATCTTCCGCTGATTATTAAGGGCGATTTGGTGCGGCTTCAGTTCGAGGGCTGGCCGGCGGTGCAGTTCGTCGCTTACCCGGACGCCGCGGCCGGTACCTTCGGCGGGCGTGTGTACCTCGTCGATCCGACGGCCAACGAACGCGGGCAGTTTCGGATTCTCGTCGAACCCGATCCAGCGGAGCGACCGTGGCCGAATGTCGAACTCTTGCGACAAGGCGTTCGCGCACAAGGCTGGGTGATACTGCAGCAAGTGACGCTCGGTTGGGAACTCTGGCGCGTGCTCAACGGCTTCCCACCGATTCGCCCACTGGATACTTTGAAGAAGCCATCGGCACTCGGCCCCGTTCGTTAGGAATGTTCATGATGGCACGGACGCACGGGCTGGTTGTCGGGGCCGTCGCCATCGCTTGCGGGTGTGCGAGCGTGCAATCGCCAATGCCACCCGCGGCCGGTTTGAAAACAGCAATCGCGCCACCGACACTCGCTGCGCTCCCGGCCGTTGCCGAACTTCCTGCGCCGCCTTCGCCCGTCAATTCTTCAAACACGCCGCTCGCGCTCGACGATGTTCTCCAGAGTGTCAACCAGCATTTCCCACTCTTATTCGCCGCCGAACGCGAGCGGGATATCGCGCTCGGCCAACGTCTCGCGGCAGAGGGCCAGTTCGACCTCAACTTGCGTTCGCGCGGCACGAATCAGGAAGGTTCGTTCGGCAACAGTCGGTTCGACTTTTCGCTCGAACAACCGATACCGCACTGGGGCATGACCGCGTTCTCCGGATATCGTTTCGGCTACGGCGACTTCCCCGTTTATTACGGCGACCGCAAAACTGCCGACGGTGGCGAGTTCCGCACCGGCGTGCAAATCCCGCTGCTGCGCGATCGTTCGATCGACCGACGCCGGTCGATCCTGCGTCAGGCGCAAATCGGCGAACCGCTGGCACTCGCGGCGGTGCAAACCGCCCGCCTCGGTGCGTTCCGTTCGGGGGCACGTGCCTACTGGGCGTGGGTTTCTGCCGGGGAACAGTACCGGATTTCCGCAGGGCTTTTGAAACTCGCCAAGGACCGCCAGGAGTTGTTCGAGAAGCGTACGAAACTCGGGGCCGACCCGGAGTTCATCGTCATCGAGGGACGCCGCACCGTGGCCGAACGCGAAGGCACGCTGATCGCCACCGAACGCCGATTGCAACAAACGTCGTTCGATCTGTCACTGTTGTTGCGCGATGCCAGTGGCAACCCCGTGGTGCCGAACGCGAGCCAACTACCGGCGAATTTCGCGGATACCGTACTCGCACCATTCAACGCGAATCGTTTGGCTCAAGACCTCATCAATGCCGTGGCACGACGACCGGAGTTGATGCGGTTTCAATTGCAAAAAGAGCGTCTGACCGTCGATCTGCAACTCGCACGCAACCAGCAATTGCCGGGGTTGAACGCGGGGATCGCGGCTTCGCAAGATGTCGGGGGCGGCAGGAAATCGTTCACGGGCAAGGACATTTTCGCATCGGATCGCACGAACGCGGAAGTCTTCCTCGCACTCGATCTGCCCGTACAACGCCGCGATGCGTTCGGCCGTACGCAAGTCGCGCAGGCACAACTGATGCAGGTTCTCGCACAGGAACGATACGCACGCGATGTGATTGTGGCCGAGGTGCAAGATGTCGTATCGAACCTCGATCGCACCTATCAGCGGTTGCTCAAAGCGAAGGAAGAAGTCGCGGTGGCAGATCAGGTCGCGATGCTCGAACGCAAACGCTTCGACTTGGGCACGAGCACGTTTCTCGAAGTGAATTTACGCGAACTGTTCGCTGCCGGTGCGCGAGCGAAAGTCGTCGATACCCTCGCCGAATATCAGCGAGCACTCGCCGATCTGCGTGCCGCAACCGGCGAGAATTCGTTTGCGCCCCAGCCGTGATTATCGTCGCCGACGCGAGACGCTACGCATGGCGCGATCGCAGATCCGCTCGGTGGCGGCATTACTCGATTCCTGACGCCAGCGCGAAACGATACTCGACACCCACTCGGATTGGGACTTCGCGGCATCGTTGAGCCAGTTGCCGACGGAGTCTTGCACGTACTTTTCCGGGTCGGCTTTGAGCGGTTCGAGCAATGGTAGCCCCATCTCTGGGTTGTGCTTCAACTGCTCGATGTGGGTCGCCCACACGCCGCGTGGCCGAGTCGCTTCGACCGCGTAACGCCGCAAGTTCACCGACTTTTCCTTCGTCCACGGTTTCAGTGCCGCCACCGCGTTTCGCACGTTCATCGAGATATGCCGTCGCATCGGTATCCACGCCCATTCGCGAACGCCGAAATGCGCATCGTCGGCCAGCGGTCGCAGCATGTCGAGGCGTTCTTTTAACCGCAATTTCGGCGTCAGCCCGATCATGTAACACGCCCAACCGCGGACGGTGTCCGAGGGGTGTGCGATCAGGCTCGGCAGGCTTTCGATGCCACGATGCAGGAGCAAAATCTCGCCGAATGCCTCCATCCGTCGCGTCACGCCGAGGCTCATCGCGCCGTCGCCGGCCTCGAATGCCTCCGGGGGCAGTTCGGGAAACGTCGTTCGCAATAACACCGAGAAATCGACCGCGAGGCCTTCGGACAGCGACGCACTCGGGACCGTCCCGGCGTTGAGATCGTCGAGCAAGTCCTCTGGGATATCCGCGATTTTCGAGTGGCCTTTGCGGGGAACTGTCATGCGTGTGTCATCCCTACGAGGATTGCCTTCATGAGGGCGACGGTAAATGCGGGGAGGTCGTCGGGTTTTCGGCTCGTGATGATGTGGCCATCGACCACGACTTCGGCGTCGATCCAGGTCGCGCCGGCGTTCACGACATCGTCTTTAATCGCGTAAAAACTGGTGGCGTTGCGGCCGCGTAATGCGTTCGTCGAACAGAGCACCCACGGCCCGTGGCAGATCGCCGCCACCGGTTTCTTCGCCGCATCCATGTCGCGAACGAGCGTCAGCATCGCTTCGCTACGGCGGATGTAATCGGGGCAGAACCCGCCCGGAATCAGGATCGCGTCGAAGTCTGTGGCCGCGACATCTTTCGCGGCCACGTCGGATTTCGCGGGATAGCCGAGCTTGCTGGCGTAGGTTTTCCCCGCTTCCGGTGCGACGAATGTTACCTTCGCCCCCGCCTCTTTTAGGCGGTACACGGGGTACCACACTTCGAGTTCCTGGTATTGTTGTTCGAGCAGCACCGCCACGCGGCGGTCGGTCAGGTTCATCGCGATGCCTCCGGATTCGGGAAATGTTATCTTCGGTTTCGGAGGCGAATTGTCGATGCGATTCGGGCGTTACTCGACCACCTTGCGCGTTTTCAGGTCGTATTTCCTGCCTGCGGATACTTCGACGTAGTCTTTGCCATCGACCGGTTTCGCGTTCGCGTCGTAGAACGCGACTTTGCTTTTACCGAGCACTTCTGCAATCTGTTTCGTGACCACGATCGCGGTCGACTCGTCGATGCCGATGCCGAGATATTGCGGGTAAAGCTTCATCAGGCCCGTCATGTCGGCGAAGCGTTTGCGTGCGAAGAAGTGTTGATCGACGGCACAGCCCGGCAGGAAGCCGAAGCCTTTCTCGTAGCCTTCCGCGGCCATGACTTCGTTGCCGAGCGGGTGGCCGCGCGGCATATATTCGCTCTGGATCGAGGCACCGGCGGAACTGCCACCGATGACGCCGCCACGGGCAAGGACGGCGGCAATTGGATACCTTTCACGACGGCGCGAACGCCACTGGCAGTGCCTTCACGATCCGCACCGTTTCCACGCTCACGGCGACCACGCGGCCGACCAACTTCACGATGTACTCGGCGTCGTCGGCGCGGTTCGGGTCCGAGCGGATGCCGCTGCGCTTGTCTTCGGTCACGCGGTATTGGTCGATCACCCAGTCGAGTGCCGAGCGGTTGCCGAGGCGGTACTCGAACGCCTCGGGCGGGATGCCGGCCAGCGTCAGCGACTCGTTCACCCACACGCTCGTCTTGCCCTTGCTCAGCTTCATCTTCTCGACGACATAACTCAGCGGCACGCCCGGCGTCTCGAGGTACTTCAGGTCGGACGGCTCCAAATCCTCGTAGTTCAGGTGCAACTCGGCCAGTGCCTTCCCCGCCGCCGCGAACGCACGGTAGTCCGGGGCGAACGGGATGCGGGGCAAGTCCCGCTTCAGGTTGGCCGCGAACTTCGTGCGATAGCCGGGGTGGTGCAGCAACCCGTAGACGTAGTAGAAGATGTCCCACTTCGTAAGCGTCTTGTTCTTGTAGCGCGTCTGGAACTGCTTCAACGCCCAGTCGGTGATGTTCTCTTGGCGATTCGTGCCGTCTTCGTCATAGATGTAGAAGGGAAAGGATTGGTGAGCGTCAACCGAAGCACACAAGTGCAAATCAACGATACAATCAGTCAGAACGATGCTGAATTCAGGAGCGCGGTAACCGATATCACTGAGAGTCAATACGCGATTTTCCGACTCGGATTGTCGTGTCGGAAATATATGAGGGAATAAGTAGACCTCCTCATTCAGAATGCGATCAAAGAACAAGTTGATCTTACAAAACGGTCGGTATGTATAATTCCTTACCTTATCTTCGAGGAAAGTCGCGTAATTCCCGCGGCAGAGATCCAGCTTAAGATCACGACTCCACTTGATCGTTTCGTAACGAACGAACTCGTCGATATTGACAGCAGACCCCGCCCGCTTCATGCGATCCACTTCGCCGTTGTAGTCGTCGATAAATTTCTTAACGCGAACAATCAGTTCAGGCTTCTGGAAGTCGAGGACAACTTCATCTCTGTTGGTCTTCACGCCGCAGCCGTAGGTTTTGAAAATCGCTCCGGCGCTGGTTTTCTTCGCCGATTTGACCGCTCGGCTTCCGACTGGAATGTATTCAACAAATGTGTCGGCGTGTTCGGGAACCAACCACGTGTTCTGTTTGTCCGGCGTGAGTACCTGCCACGGGATGCCGCCAATCGAGGCGTGTTTGTCCAGCCACGCCAGTTTCGCTTGTCTGCGAAGATTCTTGTCGATCCGAACGAAGTTGATGCGGCGGTCCTTGTGCTTGGCCGAGCGCACGGCAATGGTGATCCCGACCCCGACTTGGATTCCGAAGACGTTGTAGATCGTCCCAGCTAGCTTCGGGTTTTGGCGTACGTTCCCTTCGAGGTGGATGTGATATATGTGGGTAAAATCCTGCGACAGATGCTTCCGCATTCCGTCGAACGCGATCTGATCGATGAAGCTGTTGTTGGTCACAAAGCACACGATCCCGTCTCGCTTTCCCAACCGATCCACCGCCCAGCGGAAGAACTTCACGTAGGCGTCCGACAGTGCGTTCTTGTTGCTGGCTGTTGAGTCTTTGGAATAGGTCAACTTGATGCGACTGTCGATCGACTCGTACTTGCGGTTCTTATTGTTGTCGTTCTCGTTGACTTGGCCGACGTTGTACGGCGGGTTGCCGATGATGACGTTGATCGGGGAA
>JAYSKW010000318.1:0-7645 GCA_043726085.1 Limnoglobus sp. | reverse complement strand
ACCCGCCGACATCGTCGGCCACCTCCACGATGGCACGCTCAACGTCGCCGACTTGCGGTCCATGACCGATGCCGATCAACCCGGCGCGAACCAGGGCCTCGGGATGTTCACCTTCACTCCCGAAGTTGGCAAGACATACACGATCCAGTTGCTGAAACCGCAAGGTGTCAGTGCGGTGTCAGTTGAAAAAGAGTCTTTGAAAGCCAAGACCGATGGCACGCTGTTGCGAATCGCACAAGGCGTCGTCGACGCCAACGATCCGATCCGCGTCACGATCACATCGACGCGAAATCGCACGCTGTTCGTCGGTGCGTACACGCGGGGTGTCGCCATCGCGCAACAGCAAGTGAAAGTCGAAGCAGGAAAGCCCGTCGATCTGATTCTGACACCAGTGGCTGGTTCGCCGGGTGGTGTCACCCGTGTGACAGTCCTCGACGAATCCTATGCCAGGCCGCTTGCCGAACGGCTGATGTTCCGCCGCCCGAAAACGCAATTGATGCTGAATTTCAAGGCAAACAGCGATCTGTTCGCCCCCGGCGAACGTGCAAAATTAGACATCTCGGCGACGAACGAAACCGGTGCAGCCACCGCCGCGATTCTGTGGGCCGCCGTTATCAACGAGAGCGTCGCCACGATGGCCGACGACAAAACGGACCGCCAATTGCCGACGTATTTTCTGCTGAATGGCGAAGTGCAAAAGCCGGAGTTGCTGGAACATTCGGACTTCTTCCTGACGTCGCATCCGAAGGCTGCCATCGCTCTCGACTTGCTCCTCGGCACGCAAGGCTGGCGGCGATTCGCCGAACAAACGGGGCGATTTCAAACGACGACCGAACCGGCCGATGCCGACAAATTCCGCGTTTCAAGCGGCATGAAGCCGCGGTGGCTTCGCGGTGGCACGCTCGCTGACGATCCGGTGTCAGTGCGTTACTTGCCTCAGTTCGACCCCGCCGTCAAATCGCTCGATGAAGCGACCGCGAATTACCGGAACGTGCTGTTAGATGCCGAGGAAGCCCGTAAGGTTTCCGTTGAACATCGGGCCGCGGTTGCCACTGATTTTGCCACGAATTCCAGTCAATTGACACAATATCGCGACGCGATCCAGAGCCGCACGCCGTGGCTTGCGGGCATACTCGCACTTATCGGAACACTCGCCATCGTTCGCGGATCGCGTGCGATTCGCCTCGGCGGGTTCGCGTTCGTCTCGCTTGCAGTCGTTCTCATCGCGATGTACGCGAACACCCGTGGCGACATCGGTACTGCGATGATTATTGAGCCGAAACCGGTCGTCGAACCCGAGCCGATACCGGAGCCGCGCGATGGCCGCTGGATGCTCGAATCGGCGAGCAAAACGTCCACGCACACGCCGAAGCCGTCGAACCGCATCGTCTCGAACGACGACCCGTTCGCACTCACACGCGACACGATACCCGCTAAGGGCGTTCGCTTCGCGAACGGCTTCACCGCCGACGAAGCGCTCGGCACGACGCGAGTCAATGCTGCTGGTGTTGAGAAGATTGTCCGCGGCCAACGCGCTGCGATTACACCGCCCGAATTCGATGCCGCCAAGCGCGTCGCCAAGGCACTGACGCGGTCGGGAACGTTCGTCGTTCGCGAATACGCACACGCGAAACCGGTCGCGCCGACTGGCGACGACACCCGTACCGACTTCACCGAAACGGTCTACTGGCACCCGATGCTGGTGCTGCCCGAAGATGGCAAAGGCCGCGTCGAGTTTCAGCTTAGCGATGCACTCAACCCGTATCGCGTGCTGATCGCCGGGCACACGCTCGATGGTCGCCTCGGTTCGGTGACGGGCCTCATCGAAGTCCGCAAGCCGCTCGCCGTCGACATCAAATTGCCCTTGGAAATCAGTGCCACGGACCGTTTGATCGTTCCCGTTTCGATCGCCAACGGCACGACGACGGCGATGAATGTCAAGCTCACCGCATGGTCGGATCACTTGCCGATATTGGCGACGGAAGCCGAGCGGACGATCACTGTCAACGCGATGTCAGCGGTTCGCATGAACGTCTCACTCAAGCCGTCAATCGCCAGCGGCACCGCCAAACTACGGCTCGCGGTGCAAGCGGGAACGCTCGGCGATTCGCTCGAACGAACGACGATGATCGTCCCAGATGGTTTTCCCGTCGCTGGCACTACGAACGCGATACTCAAGCAAAACACTATCGCGAAACTGTCGCTCCCCGCGCAAATTGTGCCAGGTAGTTTGCGCGGCAAAATCACCGTTTACGCCAACGCGATGGCCAATGTACAATCGGGTCTGAGTGGGTTGTTGCGCGAGCCGAACGGCTGCTTCGAGCAAACCTCGGCTGCGAATTATCCGAACGTGCTGGCACTCGACACCCTACGCGAATCGGGCAAGTCCGACCCCGCGATGGCCGACCGTGCGAAGGGGATGCTCGAGCGCGGTTACGCCAAACTCACCAGTTTTGAAGTGCCGAAAAAGGCCGATGGACGCGAGGGGTTCGAGTGGTTCGGCAAGTCACCCGCACACGAATCGCTGACCGCGTTCGGCCTCATGCAACTCGCCGATATGTCTCGCGTTTACCCCGTCGAACAGTCGCTCATCGACCGCACTCGCGGATTCCTTTTGTCGCGCCGCGATGGCCGCGGCGGCTTCCAGCGGAGTGCGGACAATCACAGTTTCGGTGCCGTGCCGGAAGCGGTCGCGAATGCGTATATCGTCTGGGCGATCACCGAAGCCGACCGCATCGGCGGTAAGCCGACGCCGCTCGAAATCGAGTTGACGGCCACCTTCGCTGAAGCGATGAAATCGAACGACCCTTATCGGCTGGCACTCGTCGCGAACGCACTGCTGAACCGCAACGACCCGCGCGGCGACGTGGCACGCAAGGCGCTCGCGAGTTTGCAAAACGCCGACGGCGCGTTGACCGCCGCCGAGACGACGATCACCCGTTCGAGTGGTATCGACCTCATTACCGAGACGACCGCACTCGCGGCGTTGGCATGGCTGAAACCGCCGATGACATTCACCGCGAATGCGGCGAACGCCACCGCGTGGCTGAACACCAAACGCACGCCGTTCGGCGCGTTCGGTGCGACACAAGCGACCGTGTTGACGCTGAAAGCCCTTGTGGAGAAGGCACGATTGAAGAACGCGGCCCCCGAGAAAGGCGAACTGATCGTTCGCGTCGCAGATCGAATCGTGGCAAAGCAAACATTCGACACGGCAAGTACCGAACCGATTGCGGTCGAATTCACCGACGAAATTTTCGGTGAAAGTGCTAAAGAGATTCGCCTCGAAACCGCCGCAACGGCGGCTTACCCGTTCAGCGTGGCGTGGACTGCGCGAGGTCTGAAGCCCGAGACGTTTCTCGATTGTCCCGTCAAACTCACGACGTCGTTAAGCCAGCCTGAAGCGAAGGAAGGGCAGACCGTGTCACTTCGCGTGCGGTTGGAAAATGCGACCGCAGCCGAGCAAGGAATGGCCATCGCGATTATCGGTATACCCGCGGGGCTGAAGCTACCCGCAGACATGAAACAACTGCGCGAGCAGCGTGGCATCGACTACTGGGAACAGCGTGGCCGCGAACTGATACTCTACTGGCGCGGCCTGAAACCGAAGCAGATCATTGAGTTAAACTTCGACACGATCGCCGATGTGCCCGGGGAATTTCGTGGCCCCGCGAGCCGTGCGTATTTGTACTACCATCCCGAAAGCCAACACTGGCAAGATCCACTCGCGATCCGCATTTTGCCTTAAATCAAGAATGTTGACAGGATTAACATGATTAACAGGATTGTAAACAATTATTAATTCTTATCTTGAAATCTATTATCTTGTCTAAATCGAGTTCAACTCACGCATAGACAGGATTCAGACGATGAATAGGATCAATTACAATTCATAATTCTTATCCTGCAAATCTTGTTCATCCTGTCTAAATCGAGTCAAAATCATGCCCCTTCTGGGGAATCAGGTGCGGTGTTGGGGTTGGGCGGTTGGTTGTAAACCGTCTCGGGGAAATGCTCGACGAGGTAGCGCACGATCCGCTTTGCGGAGAGAATTCCCGATGGTCTGTCGCGATCGTCGACGACGGGCAGATGGCGGTAGCCGCCGTTCTGCATTCGTTTCACGGCGGTGCGGATCGAGTCTTTTGGCTGCACCGTCACCGGGTCGCGCGTCATCACATCTTGCACCGGCACCGTGAGTATCTTCCCCGTGGCGAGAACGCGGGTGAGCAAATCGCGTTCGGTGAAGATGCCGACCAGCCGCCCATCTTGCGTCACCAGTAAGCAGCCGACGCCATCGCGGCGCATCGCTTCAATCGCATCGGACACGGGACGATGCGCCTCGATCTCGCGCGGCAACGTCGGGTTCAACCGCGACACGCTGTCCACTTTTAAGTTTCGCGACAATTCCATTTGCATCTCCGATGTGCTCTGGTTGAACGGAACGTTCCTACCGACGTAATAGGAACTCTTTTGAATTGACGAGGCCCCAGGCGATGTCTTCCCAGGCACTTCGCTTGTCGGTTGCGGTCGAAACGGTTGCCAGCAATTTCGACTTCTCGATGTCGGTCGGGTAACGGCTAATCGCGGCGAGAAACAGTTCCTCAAACAGTTCCGCATCGGGTACGCCCTTCTTCAAGGCTTGGCCGATGCGGTTGTTTTCCGCTCGTAGCATCCGGTTCACTTGTTCGCCGTTAATCATCTGAAAGACCTGAATCACGCCCGGTTCGTCGCTGCGTTCGCATTCGCAGGTGAGTAGGCGTTCGGGTTTGCCGAAGACTTTCAGGAAGCGCTCGCTCATCGTTGTCGAGCCGCGTCGGCCACCGCCGCCTTGCAGCATTGCGGGTAACGATCCGGCCCGCGTGCCGCTCGGGTAGCCGCGAAACTCCGGTGCGACATCAAAGACGCGGCTCATCGCATCGAGCAGCGGTTCGGCTTCGAGGGGTTGAATCAGTGCGTGCGAAAAGTGCGATTCGTCGAACTCGTTCGAGTCGTTCGTTCGCGACGACAATTGATACGTCGCCGACATCATGATCTGCTTCACCAGTGGCTTCAAACGGAACCCGCCCGCACGGAACTCCGTTGCCAGATAGTCGAGTAGTTCGGGGTTCGATGCGGGGTTCGTCACCTTGAAGTCGTCGTTCGGGTCGACCAGGCCACGGCCCATCAGGTGGAACCAGATGCGGTTCGCCTGCGCCTTCGCGAAGAACGGGTTGTCCGGCTTCTCAATCCACTCGGCCAACGCACCCAAGCGGTCCGCATCGCCCATCAAGTCCGGCGTGTCCGCACCTAGGAACTTCGGTGCGGCCGGTTTACCCGTGAGCGGGTGAATCGTCTCGCCTTTGCGGTCGGCAAACACGATTTGCTCGCCGATGAACTCGTGTTTGTCGAGGTCGTCTCTGCGGTCGTTCTTCAAGATTCGGTAATTGATCCGCGGGAAGAATGCGGCGAAGCGGAAGTATTCGTCTTGCGTCCAAACATCGAACGGGTGGTTGTGGCAACGGGCACAACTGATGCGCACGCCGAGGAAAACCTGGGCGACGCTCTCGGCACGCTGGAGCGGGTCGCGGACGGCACGGAAGAAATTCGTCGGCGGGTTTTCGTACGTGCTACCGCGAGCGGAGAGGATCTCTTTCGCGAATTCGTTCAACGGCCGATCCGCCTCGAAGCGGCTTTTCATCCAGCGATAGTAAACTTGCACGCCTTTGCGATCGAGCGATTTCTCTTCGTTGCGTAACAGGTCCGACCACTTCATCGCCCAGAACTCGGCAAACTCTTGCTTGCCCAGAAGATGATCGATGAGGGCTTCGCGTTTGTTCGAGTCGCGATTGACGAGAAACGCCCGCACGCCTTCCGGCGAAGGGGGGATGCCACACGCATCGAAGTACGCGCGGCGAATGAACGTGGCATCCGACGACAATTCGGATGGCTGCAACCTCAGTTCTTGCAGTTGTTGCGCAACGAGTGCATCAAGGCGTTGGCCGGTGCTGAGGATGGAAAGATTCGGCGAACCCGAATCGGCGATGAACGCGAGCCGAACGGGAACTTGTTGCGAAAGGTAACGCACCAACACGACGGCTTCGCCGTTCTTGAGTTTCACCACATCGCCGTTCGGTTGCACGTTCACAACGCCGATGTTTGTCGTCTCGTAGGTGGCCAGCGTTCGCACGTCGCGTTGCGTGCCGTCGGCGAAATGGGCCACAACCGTCAGTGCCACGCGGTCGGTTGGCGAGACCAGCACGCGATGTTGAGGCGAGACTTCGAGCTTGGTTAATTTCGGTGAAGTGTCGCCATCGAAGGACGCGCCCGCCGCGATCCAGTTGCGTAGGATCGCATACTCGCTGCTGCTCCGCCCGAAGCGCACGCCGCCTTCGTGCGAAGCCTGCCCGCTCGCTTTCTTCAGCAGCAGACTTTCGTCCGGGTGGGCCAAATCGATGCGGCGAGCGAGCATGTCTCGGGTGAGCGAAGTGTAATCGAACGCCGCGCTTTCGCCGCGAAGGCTGAGCCGAAAGCCACCCTTGCCGTTGAAGTTCCCGTGGCACGCGCCGGCATTGCACCCCGTACGGCTGAGTATCGCGGCCACTTCATTCGCGAACGACACGGGTCGCTCCGCACGCACCTCACCCGCAACGAGTGCAATCGCGAGCGTAACGAACACACGGAGAAGCGTCATCGCAAATCGTCTCCGAGTTAGCGTGTCGGGATACCGCTATCGTCCGCGAAATCAACAGATTTTCAAGGGCAAAACGTATCGTAAAAGTTCTATATTTAATGTACGTCCGTAAGCGGCAAACTGTCTCAACGACACTCGGGAATGTGCCTACTACTTTGTGGAACGGCTACCCGAAATCACCACGATTTGATCCCCGTCATTTTGTTTACGGTCGTTTTTCCAGTGGCACATATTCTGCGTCGGTTTTGCCGACGAAGATCTGACCGGGACGGAAGATGCGGTTGCCCGATAGTTGTTCGAGCCAGTGCGCCAGCCAACCTGCGGTGCGACCGATCGCGAAGATCGGCGTGAACACATCCGTCGGAATCCCGAGCGATTGGTAAACGACGCCCGAGTAGAAATCGACGTTCGGGTAGACGCCTTTGACGCCGTAAATTCCGGCGGTGATGCGTTCGAGTTCGAGTGCCGTTTCGTAGTTTTTCGGGCGGCTCGTTTCCACGAACATGTTTTCTGCAAGCTCTTGTAGCACGGTGGCGCGTGGGTCTTTAACCTTGTACACGCGGTGGCCGAGGCCCATTACTTTGAACTTCGGATCTTTCGCCAGTTTGCCATCGAGCCACGATTTCACGTTCGCGGGGCTGCCGATTTCTTCGAGCATCAACAGGACTTCCTCGTTCGCCCCGCCGTGAAGCGCACCGGATAGCGAACCGACCGCAGCGGCGATTACTTGGTACGGCGAAGCAAGCGTCGAAGCGGTCACACGGGCCGTAAAAGTGCTGGCGTTCATCTCGTGTTCGGCGTGCAAAATCAAACAGGCATCGAGTACCTTCCGCGTGGCGGGCGTCGGCTCTTTGCCGAACAGCATGTAGTAAAAGTTCGCTGCGGTATCGAGGTCCGCACGCGGTTCGAGAATCTCTTCGCCGCGCCGTACCCGTGCAAATGCGGCAACGACGGTCGGCATTGCCGCCAAAATCC
>JAYSKW010000317.1:0-14553 GCA_043726085.1 Limnoglobus sp. | reverse complement strand
GCCGCACCATGCGCAGTTTTATCCGAACGTTGAAATTCTCGTGGACCTACCGCTATCGCCTCATGGCTTCGGTCGTTTGCGCGCTGATGGTGGCACTGTTTTGGAGCCTGAATCTTTCAGCGATTCTACCAGTTCTCGAGATTTTGAGCAGCAACAAGAACCTCCACGAGTGGGTCGACGAATCGATCGAGCACTACCACAAACGCGCGAATGACCCGGAGAAGCTACTCGCACTCGACAAGCTCCAGGAAGAGCTTGCGAAGTTGGAGAAAAACCCGAATGCGAGCGACCGCGAGAACGTCGTGCGGCGCAAAACGAATGACCTGTCCGAATTGCAGGGGCAGTTAGGCGATGCGAATAAAAGAGAATATTATTTACGCCAGATGAAATCGAAGGTAATTCGCTTTCTACCCACTGGACGGTTCGAGACGTTCGTCTGCATTATGATCGCGGTCATCGTCGGCGTGCTGTTCAAAGGCATCTTCGATTTCCTCCAAGAATCGCTCGTCGGCAGTGTCGTGAATCGCACGTTATTCGACGTTCGCAACAAGTTTTTCCGTGCGGCGATCCACCAAGATACGCGGCAACTGGCTGAGTCGGGTACCACCGAATTAATGGCCCGCTTCACGAACGATATGGAGCAACTCGGCCAGGGAATGAAGACCTTGTACGGGCGGCTCGTCGTCGAACCGCTGAAGGCGATTGGCTGCGTGGTCGCCGCATGTCTCATTAGCTGGCAGCTCACTCTCGTGTTCCTGATCCTCGTTCCACTCGCGTTGGTGACCCTAACGAAACTCAGCCGGATGATGCGCCGTGCGGCGCGCAAACTCCTCGAACGCATGTCGGATATTTACCAGATCATTCGGGAAACCTTCGATGGAATCCGCGTCGTGAAGGCATTCACGATGGAACCGTACGAACGCCGACGCTTCCGCAAAACGACCGATGAATATGCCCGCAAAGCGCAACAAGTGACGAACATCGACGCCTTCGCGGGGCCGATGGTCGAACTCCTCGGTGTCGCGGCGCTCGGCCTCGCGCTCACCGCCGGTGCGATTCTCGTCATCGAAAAACAACGCCGCATCTTCGGCTTGAACATGAGCAGCGAGGATCTGCTGACATTCCCGACGCTGTTGCAACTCTATGTGTTCTTGGTGGCCGTCGCAGACCCCGTGCGGAAGCTATCGAGCGTTTACACGAAAATTCAGGCGGGTGCCGTCGCGGCGGATCGCATCTTTGAACTGTACGACAAGATCCCTTCGATCACGACGAACGCCGATGGCACCGTGTTGCCCAAGCACAGTCAATCGATCGAGTTCCGCAACGTCACGTTCTCGTATACCGCCGGCACCGAGTTGCCGACGCTCGCCACGATTTGCCTGAATGTTAAAGCCGGCGAGACGATTGCGCTCGTCGGGCCGAACGGCTGCGGGAAGACGACGCTTCTCGGGTTGTTGCCGCGATTTTACGACCCCGACCACGGGTTCGTTTTGGTTGACGGTATCAATCTGCGCAAGGCAAACTTACGCAGCTTGCGGAAACAAGTCGGCGTCGTCACCCAGCAAACGGTGCTGTTCGACGATACCGTGTTCAACAACATCGCCTACGGCAAACCCGGTGCGACGGCGGAAGAAGTCGAAGCCGCCGCGATGAAAGCATTCGCGCACGAATTCATCGCGCCGCTGCCCAAGGGCTATCAAACGATTGTCGGCGACGGCTGGAAGCCATCGGGCGGGCAGGAACAACGCATCGCACTGGCGCGAGCGATTCTGCGCGACCCGCGTATCCTGATCCTCGACGAATTCACGAGCCAGATCGACCCCGAGAGCGAAGCGAAAATCCACCTCGCGCTGAAAGATTTCGTAAAAGGGCGAACGACGTTCTTGATCACGCACCGACTATCGACGCTCGAAATGGCGGATCGCATCGTCGTCATGGAAGCCGGGCAGATCGTCGCCATCGGCACCCACGCGATCCTCACCGCCAGTTGCCCGCTCTATCAACGCCTCTACGACGCACAAAACATTCAGCGAAGCGAAGCGGCGTAAGATAAAATGAAACTCGACACGATTCGCAGAGCGTTGAGGTACATGAAATGTCGCGTCGCCGTGGGTTCACACTCATCGAATTGCTCGTCGTCATTGCGATCATCGCTATCCTGATGGGCCTGCTGTTGCCCGCTGTGCAGAAGGTGCGTGCGGGAGCGTCTCGGATTCAGTGTGCGAACAATCTGCACCAGATCGGCCTCGGAATTCACAATTTCGAGTCCACACGCGGTGTGTTCCCAAAATATCGGCAGTGCGACACAACGGGTGGCGTCGATGCCGACTGTTACGCATTAACCAGCGCAACCAAGTGGACCGGCCCCGGTGAAATCTGGTGGGCACCGTACGACAATCGCCCATCGCCCTCGACGACGACGAACGCGCAAGGCGGCCCCAATTCCGATAATACCTATAGCAACGGGGGCTACCCAGCTGGGTTACTGTGGCCGTACGTCGAAGAGAACCAGAAGATCTTCAAGTGCCCGAACGGAATCGACGCAGCGACCGGGCAGGCGTATCAGTGCAGTTATGGCATGAACTACGTCAACGGCGGACCAAACGGGAAGAGGCTCGTTCAACTAACGAACGGGAACGGCACGTCGAACATTCTCATCGTGTGGGACCACGGGAAAACGCCCGGATGTGCCGATTCCACGCACGCGGCAACCGCCACCAACCCACGCGGGCCGTGGCCTTACCCAGATACAACAAGCCCACGTAGCCACTACCCCGATCAGCGGCACAATACTGTTTTTAATCTCCTCTACTGCGATGGCCACACCGTCGCGATGTCTCAAGAAGGCTTGGCTACGATCGGTGCCGTACAATTCCTCGCCGATTTCGCGAACCCGAACTTCCCCTAACGACCCTCCCGGAACTGGGCCTGAACGCTAAGCTAAACATCATCTCGACTTCGCGTAATCCTGGCTTCGCAGTCCCATGACGCAACTTTCGCCCGAACCGGCCGTGCTCGATGGCATCACCGTCGTGATACCCGTGCAAAATCGCGGCACGACTTTGCACGCCGTCGTAACCGACTGGGTATCTGGCACCGCTGATCTCGGCCGCGAGATCGATTGGGTCATCGTCGACGACGGCAGCACCGACAATACGGCAACGGTTCTCGACACGCTGCGAGCCACACACCCGCTACTGACCGTCCATCGCCACCCGTTGCCGCTAGGCTACGGGGCCTGTTTGCGGACCGCACTGCCGACCGCCTCACGACCGCTGTTCTTCTACACGTCGCTCGATTATCCGTACACGGCCATCGATCTCAAATTGCTTTTGAAACAGATCGAAACGAAAATCGAGATGATCGAGGGTGACAAGCTCGTCGATGCCGTCAGCGGTGTTCGCACGGGGAGACCGCAACCCGGCATCTGGAAGTTCGCGGGAGGTGCGTATCGGCTATTTTGCCGCATCGTACTCGGCTCCGCACCCGAACGCATCTCCGGCTGGCTCGGGTTCCGCAACCACTTTCGCTCGTGGTGGGCGTGGCTGCTCATGGGCGTGCCACTCACCGATGTCAACTCGGCGTTCAAGCTCATTCGTCGCCCGTTACTCGATCGGTTTCCGCTCCAATCCGATGGCGATTTCGTTCATGCGGAGATCTTCGCCAAGCTCACGTTCCTCTCGTGCCTCGTCGCGGAAGTACCATTGTCGCCGAAGCCCGATGTCATTTCGCCCACGAACTGGAGTGAATTCGCGGTGGTGTTGAAAGATGCGCACTTTCACCCGGCGATCCCCGTGACGCTATGAGTGACAAGCCACCGTCACAGATTTTGTTCGTCACGGGGAAACTCGCCGAACCGGCATTGCGTCGGACGCTCGGCGAACTCGCGCCACGGGTCGGTTTCGAACCGCACGTGGCCGTCTTGCCGATCACCGTGGCGGCACTTCTGACAGCTGAATGGGTCGCGAAAAAGCTGACGGTGCCACCGGGAATCGATCGCATTTTGCTACCGGGGTTGTGCCGTGGCGATCTCGAATCGCTCGCAGCATCCACTGGCCTGCCCGTCGCACTCGGCCCAAAAGACTTGCGGGACTTGCCTGAATACTTCGGCAAAAAGTCCGGCCCGCCGCCCGGTTATGGCACTTACGACATCGAAATCCTGGCCGAGATCAATCACGCCTCGTCGAAGTCGATCCCGGAAATCCTGGCCATCGCACGCCATTATCGCGAATCCGGCGCGAACATCATCGACCTCGGTTGCGACCCGGGCGGCCCGTGGCGCAATGTCGGCGACACAGTAAAGTCACTCGTAGCCGAAGGCTTTCGCGTCTCGGTCGATTCGTTCGATAGGATCGAAGTCGAAGCGGCACTGACCGCGGGTGCGGAACTCGTGCTCAGCGTCAACGGCACGAATGCCGCGAACGCGAAACGCTGGCACGAAACCTACCCGCACGTCGAAGTCGTGGCGATCCCCGACACGCCGAGCGATCTCGATTCGCTCGAACGCACCGTCGAAATGCTCGAAGATTTTGGCGTGAAGTATCGGCTCGATCCGATCGTCGAACCGATCGGTTTCAGCTTCGCGGCCAGTCTCGGCCGCTACATCGCCACGCGCAAACGCTACCCGAATGCGGCGATGATGATGGGCGTCGGCAACCTCACCGAACTCACCGATGCCGACACGGCGGGGGTGAACGTGCTGCTCGCCGGGTTCTGCCAGGAACTCGGCATCCGCAGCGTGCTCGCCACCGAAGTCATCCCGTGGGCATGCAGCGCCGTGAAAGAGTTCGACCTCGCGCGGCGATTGGTGTATTACGCCGTCAAAGAGAAAGTGTTGCCGAAGCGATTGGAGCCGAACCTCGTCATGCTCCGCGATCCGAAGCTATTCGCGCACGGCGAGGAAGCGCTCGTCGAATTGGCGTCGCGCATCACCGACCGCAACTATCGCATCTTCGCGGAACGCGGCGAAATTCACGTGATGAACGGCAGTATGTATCTGCGTGCGAATGATCCGTACGAGTTGTTCGCGAAGATGCTTTCACAGGATGCCAAACTCGACCCGTCGCACAGTTTTTACCTCGGTTACGAATTCGCGAAAGCCGTCACCGCACTGACGCTCGGCAAACAATACGAGCAAGATCGCGCACTCCGCTGGGGCTTCCTCACGGTGCCCGAAGTAACGCACCGCAACCCCGCTACCTGAGCGCCCGATGCGTGCGGAGCATGTCGAGCGTGCGGCGGATGTCTTGCGGGAGTGGGGCTTCGGCTTCGAGCCAGGTGCCCTTACGCGGGTGCTGGAATCGTAGCCGGAAGGCGTGCAAACCTTGGCGGGTGAGTAGCACTTCGTCGTCGTCCTTGCTGACGGTCGGCGTGATTTCCGAGAGGCGGAACGAGTCGCGACCGCCGTAAATTCGATCCGACAGTACGGGGCAGCCGACGTGTGCGAGGTGGACGCGAATCTGGTGCGTTCGCCCCGTTTTCGGTTGCACTTTCACTAGCGAATAGCCGCGAAATCGCTCCATCACTTCGTAATAACTCGCTGCCGGTTTCGCGTCGGCATCGGTTGAAACGATCATTTTGAGGCGGTCGTGCGGGTGGAGTTTCATCGCGCCTTCGATGTAGTCCGAATCGCGGTCGAACTCGCCAACGGTCAACGCAATGTACTCTTTGAACACCTTGCGTTGCTCGAACTGCATCGAGAGTTCGCGGTGCGTTTGCTCTTCTTTACCGATGAGAATGACGCCGCTCGTGTCTTTGTCGAGGCGGTGAACGATGCCGGGTCGGTGCGTGCCGTTGGCCTTGCTGAGTTGCTCGCGGAAGTGAAATTGCAGTGCGTTCACGAGCGTGCCCGACCAATTGCCCTTGGCCGGGTGAACGACCATGTTCCACGGCTTATTGATGAGCGCGAGGTATTCGTCTTCGTACAGGATATCGAGTGGAATATCTTCGGGGATCGGCAGATCGTGCGTCGGTTCGGGCAACACCACACGCAATTTATCGTGGTTGCGAACCTTGTAACTGGACTTCGTCGTTTTGCCGTTGAGCGTGATCGAACCGGACTTGATCCCCTCTTGAAGGTCCGTCCGGCTGAAGTCCTGAAAGCACATGTGCAGGTAATGGTCGAGCCGCATTCCCTCGGTTTTGACGCGCACGACCAACTCGATCGGCTCTTGACCGCGACGCAACACCGGTGGCGGCGGCACGCTGTCGAGATCTGGAATTTCGTCGTCGTCGAACGGCGTTTCTTCGGACATTACTTCTTCGTCGGAACTGGCACCGGAGCCGCAGGAGATGTGGGCGTGGGTGCGATGGTAACGGGTGCGGTCGGTGCCTTCGGCTCGATGATCGGTTTCGTTTCCGGCGTGATCGGCGACAACGACGGTGGCAGTTTCGGTTCTGGCGGCGCGGCAAAGGTGTATTTGTTGTTCAATTCTTTGCCGAGTTGTAGCACTTCCTGTTTGTTTTCTTCGAGTTTTGCGGCTTTCTTGCTCGATTGTTCGCCCAGCACCGTCTTCTCGCCGACGAGTGTAGCGAATTCGCGGAACAACTTCACCGCAGCATCGACGCTGCCTCGATCGTCGGTCGAACCGTCTTTCGGAATGCCGACGAGCGCGAGTTCGGCCTTGGCCGCGCCTTCAATCGCTTGGGCTTGCAGCGTCAGGTCGCCTTTGAATTCGACGATTAGCTTCGCGAACAGATCTCGCGATTTTTCGACGCTTTCTACCGCTTCTTTGCGCTTCTCGAAGTTGCTGAGTTGCTGCAAACCCTTCACGCCGAGTAGTAAACGTGCGAGTTGCAGTTTCGCGACGCGACCGTGATAACTGTTCGGGTTATCGCTCGAAAATTTCTCGAGTTGATCGATGGTCGTCAGGTTCTCCAGCGAACCCCACGTCTGCGAATCCGAACGGCGTGCGGACGAACGCAAATACCACCAGGTGCCGAGCGCCACGAACAGCACGACGACGATCAGTACGAGCCGCACGTTGACGAGTTGGCCCGTCTTCGCCTTATCGACCGCCGAGTTGAGGGCCTTAGCGAGAACATTCGTTTCGAGTTCTTTTTGATGTTCGGCCTTCATCCATTCGCTCCGCTAATCCGTTACAATCGATTCATCCGCACGAAGGGTACATCGTAGGCAACCGGGCCAACGCGGTCAACGGGCAGGATCGAACGTTGCAGAATGGCGAGTGGAATTCGGTGGAAATCCGTTCTCAGGCTCGACGTAAGTCACACTTGCGAAACGCCAAAACCGTGTTTTCGGGTGTTTTTCGGTCTCAAAATGCCACTTTTGGAACGTCTTTCGCTGATTTGTTTCGGGGCGTTTTGCCGTAACTGGCACTGTTGTTGTGGGTTACGTCGAGGAACTTCGACTACGCATAAACCGAACATACCGACATAAAATCGACCGGATGCGCCTCAAAATCGACCGGACGCGCCTTTTCTATGTCATTTCGCGACACTTCTATGTCATTTGCGCGCATTTCTATGTCACTCCGTGCGCGACACGAATTCCGACTTACGTCACATCGTCGAAAGCATCTTTACTCTGCAAAATCGTGTGGGCGAGGTGTATCGGCTGGCCCTCGGCATTCCTGTGGGAACTGCTAGAATATCGTATTCATTGCCATTCTCGGCGAGGCACTGCAATCATGCTCGGACGGCTATTTAGCAAAATCAAAAAGGGCCTCACGAAGACGCGAAACGTCTTTAGTAGCCTCGTCGATCTCTTCAACGGAAACCGTCGGGTCAACGATGAGTTTTTGATCGAACTCGAGAAAACGCTTTACCTTGCGGATGTCGGCACCGTGGCGACGGCCGAGATTATCGAGCGAGTGCGGAAGGGCTTCTTCGACAGAGAAGTCGGCGAAGATGTCAAGTTGTTCGTTCGCCAGGAACTTCGCAATTTACTCGCCGATCCGAGCGAAGGGATTCACTACGCACCGACCGGGCCGACGGTGATTATGATCGCCGGCGTCAACGGGTCGGGCAAGACGACATCGATTGCCAAACTCGCATTTCGCCTGCAATCCGAGGGCAAAAAGGTCTGTGTGGCGGCGTGCGATACCTTCCGTGCGGCGGCGGTCGAACAACTCACCGTGTGGGCGGGGCGCATCGGTTGCGACATCGTCAAACAGCAGCAAGGCTCGGACCCGGCGGCGGTGGCACACGATGCGTGCGAGAAATCGAAGGCCCGCGAATTCGACGTGCTCATCGTCGATACGGCGGGGCGATTGCACACGCAAACGCACCTCATGCGCGAGCTCGAAAAGATTCACAAAGTCGTCGCGCGGCAGATACCCGGTGCCCCGCACGAAGTCTTTTTGGTGCTCGATGCGACGACGGGGCAAAACGCAGTCCTTCAAGCGGAGGCGTTCCGAAAAACGGTGAAGTGTACGGGCATTATCTTGTCCAAACTCGATGGCAGCGCGAAAGGCGGCGCAATCTTCGCGATCAAACAGCGCGTCGGCCTGCCCGTGAAATTCATCGGCGTCGGCGAGCAAATCGAAGACCTCGAACCGTTCGACCCCGATGCGTTCGTCGCGGCACTGTTCGACAAATCGGACGAATAGAAGACCAGAATTAACCACGGAAAACGCGGAACACACGGAAACAAACACCAAAGAGCCTGCATTGCCGCGAAGGATTATTTCGCTTTAAATTAGACGTTTCTACAATAAATCCTGTGTAAACTGCTGTATTGGCTTCTTGTTCTGTTCCGTGGTTTCCGTGAATTCCGTGGTTGTCTTCAATTTTGAAATCCTTCGCGGCGTTGACTGCATTGCCTGACCGGAACGGAAAATGCCACCATGCGTTTGTTCATCGTCATCGTCGTTCTGCTCGGTTTGGCGCTGGCGTTGCAGGCGGGTCTGGTGGCGTTTGCGGGGTACGTGTTGCTCGGCGTGATGCTACTCAGCCGCTATCTCGCACGCACGTGGATCGTCGAATTGACGGCGGAGCGCATCTGCAAAACCGAGCCACTCGAACCGGGTGGTACGGTCGAGGTGATCGTCAAGGTTCGCAACGCGGGGCGGTTCCCCGTGCCGTGGGTGCTGGTCGAAGATCGCATCGCGGAACAGGCGATCGTACAACGGCGACTGTCGCTGAAGGGGAGCCGCCTGCGGGTGTTGTTTATTCGCGCAAATGGCGAAAAAACCGTCAAATACAAGCTCATTTTCGCACTGCGCGGCTACTACCAGGTCGGCCCGATGTTCGCCGAGACCGGCGATGTGTTTGGGTTACACCGTCGGCACAAGGTCTTCACCGAACCGGTTTTCGTGCTCGTTTACCCGAAGGTGCTGTCGATCACGACGTTCGATTTTGCATCGACGCGACCAATCGGAGAAATCCGTCTGGCGAACATGTTGTTTGAAGATCCCACGCGAACGGCCGGCGTTCGCCCGTACCAGATGGGCGACCCGCTGCAACGCATCAACTGGCGGGCGACGGCACGAACCGGCGTGCTGCATAGCCGCATTTACGAGCCGACCTCGTTGGCCGGCGCGACAATACTGATCGACTTTCATGCCGACGGGTACCCGAATAAGGGCGAGCCGATTCGCTCTGAACTCGCCATCACGACGGCAGTTTCGGTGGCGAACGCGGTCATTCTTTTGAATCAGCAGATTGGAATTGCCAGCAACGGTCGCGATGCCACGGACCGTATTCGCGAAGAAAGCCTGAAAACCAAGGACGAATCCGCACCCGAAGGCTACACGACGCGCTACGAGGTGCGGTCGCAATTTGAAGAGAAATTGCAGAACGACCGGTTACGACCGGTGATCGTCGAGACGCGGCGCGGATACGATCAGTTTCATAAAATTCGCGAAACTCTCGCGAGGCTGGAACAAACCGATGGCCGCACTTTCGCCGATTTCCTGGTCGAAATGTCGCCGCGACTGCCGCGCGATGCCACCATCATTGCGGTGCTTCCCCGCGTAACGATTGAAACCTCGGTCGCTCTCGGCCAGATGCGCCGGCAAGGTTTCGCGATCTCGGCGATCCTCATCGGCCTCGCCGACGACGGCAGCGATACCCGCGTCGTCGCACACGGAAGACTCATCGCCGAAGGCATCCGCGACGTCCGCTACGTCAACTCCGAGCAAGACATCATGGCCCTCGGCGACCGCAACGCCATCCCCACCCCCGCCGATTACGCATTCTCGGCGGAGCTGGCGTAGTTCTACGTGTCACCGGGCTTGTCCGGCTTGTCCCGATGGGAGTCTCCCGCCGGGATTAACCCGTACGGCTCGTAAATACTCATAAACCAGTGTAAGACAGACGCGATGAAACGGTCTTTGCTGGCTTACGCGCAACTGTTGCGGTTGCCGAATGTGTTTACGGCGTTCGCGGACATTGCGATGTCCGCGTGTGCGGCGGGGTACGCTTTGGGGGCGTTCGACACGTTCGCGCTGTTGCTGATTGCCTCCGGCAGTCTCTATTGCGGCGGGATGGTTTGGAACGACATCTTCGACCGCAGTGAAGACCGCAAAACGCAGGCGTTTCGACCGATTCCGTCGGGGCGAGTGCCGGTGCGGAACGCGGTCGGTATCGGCATCATCATGTTCGCGATGGGTATCGGGTGCGGTGCGATTGCGAATGTGCCACTAGAGATACTCATCGCGTTACCGACGATGATTCTGCTTTATAATGCGTGGCTGAAACACACGCCGTTCGGCCCCGTGGCGATGGGAGCGTGTCGATTCTTGAACGTGCTAATGGGCTTGTCCGGAAGCGGTTTGGACGTCGGAACGGACGTAAACTTACACCTCGCAACGACGACGGGGCTATACATCGTGGGCGTCACGTGGTTCGCTCGCACCGAAGAAAGTACCTCGGCCCGCCGGAGTTTGATCGCGGCCAGCGTCGTCATTTTCGCCGCGATCGTGCTGGCCGTAACGGTGCCGAGCCATCTGTCGGCGGGGCACGGCACAGTGTTGTTTCCGTACCTTCTGGCGGTGTTCAGTTTCCTCGTCGGCGTGAAGCTGATTGCAGCAATACAACAACCCGGCCCAATGGCCGTGCAAGCGGCGATCAAGCGTTGCATCCTCGGCCTGATCGTGCTCGATGCGATTCTCGCCACGGCGTTCGTCGGCCTGCCGGGGCTACTCATATTATTGCTGTTGCCACCGGCGTTGTGGCTAGGAAAATGGGTCTATTCCACGTAACTTTTGAGATTCACACTATGTACCGAATGCTGTTAATCGGAGGCATCACTTTGGCCATCACCGCCGGTTCTGCGACTGCGGACCCCGAAACGACCGCGAAGGCGCGTGCGCTGATTGATGCACACGTGAAGGTCATTCGCCCGCTCGAGATTGTGGCCGGGAAAGCCTGGTGGGACGCGAATACAACCGGCGATAAGGCGGCGTTTCAGAAGAAGGAAGACGCGCAAAACAAGCTCGATGCCGCCCTCGCGAACGCGGCCACTTTCGCCGAATTGAAGTCGCTCAAAGACGCCACATCGAAGATCGACGATAAGCTCGTGTCGCGGCAAATCGAGTTGCTGTACCTGATGTACCTCGAAAAGCAGGTCGATCCGGCGCTTCTGAAAAAGATGACCGCAAAGGCGAACGCGGTCGAGGCGAAGTTCAACGTCTACCGTGCGAAGGTCAACGGCCAGGAACTCGCCGACAGCAAGGTACGCGAACTGCTGAAGAGTTCGACCGACTCGAACTTGCGTAAGACCGTGTGGGAAGCGAGCAAAGGCGTCGGAAAAGATGTCGAAGCCGACTTGAAGGAGTTGGTGAAGTTGCGGAACCAGGCGGCGACGCAACTCGGCTTCAAGAACTTCCACGCGATGATGCTGTTTATCAACGAGCAAGAGGGCGTCGAACTCGTGAAGCTATTCGACGAACTCGACGACCTCACGCGCGAACCGTACGCGAAAGCGAAAGCGGAGATCGACGAAAAACTCGCCGCGAACGCGGGTGTGAAAGTGGCAGATCTAATGCCATGGCATTACCACGACAGCTTTTTTCAAGAATCTCCGGCAGTGTTCGATGTCGATCTCGATCAGCCATTTAAGACGGCGGACATTCTCGAACTGTGTCGGAAATTTTACGCGGGGATCGATCTACCAATCGACGACGTGATCGCACGCAGCGATCTGTACGAGAAGAAGGGAAAGTCTCCACACGCTTTCTGCACGGACATCGACCGCGAAGGCGATGTGCGCGTGCTGGCGAATATTACGGCCACCGAATATTGGGCGAGCACGATGCTCCACGAACTCGGGCACGCGGTCTATAGCAGCAAGAACATCCCACAAACGGTGCCGTACGTGCTTCGCGGCGAGGCGCACATTCTGACCACCGAAGGCGTGGCGATGCAATTTCAGAAGTTCTCGAAGTCCCGCGCGTGGCTCGAGAAAATGGGCGTGAAGGTCGAGAACCCCGCCGCATTCGATGCGACCTCCACGAAGGTACTTCGCAACGAACTGCTAATTTTTAGCCGCTGGTGCCAGGTGATGTTGCGGTTTGAAAAAGCAATGTACGAGAACCCGGACCAAGACTTGAACAAACTGTGGTGGGACTACGTCGAGAAATATCAACTTTTGAAGCGCCCCGTTGGCCGCAGCGAGCCGGACTACGCGAGCAAGATCCACATTTGCTCCGCACCCGTGTACTATCACAACTACATGATGGGCCAACTGTTCGCGTCGCAGGTTCACCACACGATCGCGAAGGAACTGTACGATGGTGCCGCACCCAGCAGCGTGAACTACATCGGCGATAAGCGCGTCGGCGGGTTCATGAAGGCGAAGATTTTCGAGCCAGCCCGCACGTTGAACTGGCGCGACCTGTTGAAATTCGCGACCGGCGCGGAACTGAGCGCGAAAGCATTCGCACTCGATTTCCAGACGAAATAATCGTCGCTTACTTCGCCACCATAATGCCTTCGGGGGCTTTCTCCACTGCCATCGCCGGTGGGGGTACTCCGAGGGCTTCGGCGATGATGGGGGCGACGATCAGCGAACTCACGGCTTCTTCGCGGGTGCCGCGTTTTGCGATACCGGAACCGTAAACCAAGATTGGCACGTGGCGATCGTATTCGTGTGGCGTGCCGTGGTCGGTGCCGGTCGAGAGCGCACCGGAGACTTGCATGTACGGCGGCGTGATTATGTACAAGTCGCCGCAGCGGTCGGGGTGATACGATAGCCGAACCATCGGGCCGAATTGCTTCGCCAAGTCGCTGGTGAAGTCGCCCTTTTCGATCTGCGTTCGGCTGAACGCGACCAGCACATTCGCGCGCCCTTCGAGCCAGTTCCGCGCGTAACTTTCGACATTTTCGTACGGCACACCAATCGATTCGATCGTCCGCCGATTCAGGTAAACCCACGGGTGCGTATCGCGGATCGGCCCTTCGACCCAGCGACCTGCAACGCCTCCAGGCAAGCCGAATGCGGCATCGAGTGCGGCATCCAGCCCGTTGACATTGTCGCCGAGCGAGATCCGTTTCGCTCCGGGGTGCGTGCGAATCGCCATCTCCGGGAGCGGGCATACACCATGATCGGCGGTGACGATGAGCACGAAACGATCTTTGCCGAGCGTGCGTTCGAGGTGGGCAATCATGTCGGCAACAATCGCATCCGAGCGCAGCGTAATGTCCATCACTTCGTGCGAATCGGGGCCGTACGCATGACCGACAATGTCGTTCGGCGAAAAGCTGACGAGGAGCAAGTCTGACACCCCCTTGTCGCCAAGTTTTTCCGCGTCGATGGCCGTTTTCGCGAACTCCCAAAGTAACTCGTTCCCGAACGGCGAAGCCTCGATGGCTGTGAGGTAGTTCGCGGTCTTGTCGTCGGCTTTCGGTAGTACGTGCGGGAAGATGCTCGGTAGGCCGCCGGGGTTCTTGGCTTCGCCGTTCATGTTGTCCGGCCCCGCCAGACGGTCGTAAATTTCCTGCGGTTTCAGCCGATCCCACGAGCGACCCGCCCAGCGATACACCGAATCGTGGTTGAAGCGATCGACCCAATCCGGCAGTCGCGAACGGTAGAAACTCGACGTGTGAAATTCGCCTTCGGAACTGTCGAAGCAGTAGCAACCGACCGGTTCCTTGCCGCCCATGAGCACCGCCGAACGGTCTTTCATCGAGAGAGAAACGGTGCGACCTTTGCCGTTGGTGGCTTCGCGCAAACTATCGCCGACGGTGGGTGCGAGTAACCGCGTTGGGGCGATGCCGGGCCACTTTTTCGCGACGCCATCGCTCGGGGGAACGCGGTCGTACGTCTCTTCCGAAGACGCCGCATAAACGACTTTGCCCTTCCCGCGGTCGTACCAGCGATTCTCGATAATGCCATGCACCGAAGGCGGCGCGCCCGTCGCGATGCTAGCATGGCCGGGGCCAGTCGACGAACAGGCATACGGCAAATGCGCGTTGCTGTACCAGACGCCTTCGGTCTTCATTCGCTCGAAACCGCCAGGGCCGAACTCGGCCGCCCAACGGCTAAGGTAATCGCCACGCATCTGGTCGAACGTCACGACGACGACGAGCTTACCCGTGCCGGTACCGACTTCGGAAGTCGTATCGACATCGTGCTTCGCCGGAGTCGCC
>JAYSKW010000316.1:0-2245 GCA_043726085.1 Limnoglobus sp. | reverse complement strand
GGCGTAAAACGTGACAGGAATTCAAGATCAGGCAAAATCGCCCGAAACCAATCGGCGATTTGCGATCAAAAAGTGGCATTTCGAGACCGAAAAACACCCCAAAAAACGATTTTGAAGCCTCCGCAATTCCGACTTACGTCGATGCCAGTGATGCCAATTCGCGGAATTTTGCGCATTCCGCTACGCGGAATCGCCGCATAGAATACATTAGCAGAACCAAATGAACGTGGGGCGGGTGCCCCATTCCCGAAATGGCTCCGTAGAGGTCGTGAATTTGTATGGCGAAGGAAGAAGCGATCGAAGTCGAAGGGCGGGTCAAGGAGGCCCTGGCCAACACGCAATTCCGGGTCGAACTCGACATCGGTGGCGAGGTCATTGCGCACGTGGCAGGCAAAATGCGCAAGAACTTCATCCGGATTATCCCCGGCGACCGCGTGAAAGTCGAGATTTCCCCGTACGATCTCACCCGTGGCCGAATCATTTATCGCGCCCGTTAGACGAAACTTGAATCAAAATCGTCGGTTTCCCGAAGTTTTTTCTTGACATCTTCCCCCGAATTCGACAGTTTACTTAGCGTATCGCCAAGATGGCGACTGTTTCGCGATAACTGCCACGGAGGGTTCGAGAGATGATCATCCAGACGGAATCGAAAGCACAAGGTTGGCGAGCGGTGGCCGTGCTCGAAGGGCGCGGCGAGGCACTTCTGTTCGTCGGTCGATCGACGACGCAAATCCGAGCGGGCTACATCGAAGCTTTCACGGAACTTCTCGACGAAGAAGAACGCGAACTGGTTTCGGTCATCCAAATGCAACAGTGGCAAGGCACGCCCGATGCCGGTCGCTGGATCTTTAAGACCGATCTCCGCGTCCCAACGGGCGCACTTCTCGCTGAAAAGCTCATGAAGGTCGCGTAATTGAACGTCCCGTCTGGGGCCGAAAGGCCCCGACGACCGAGTCTTACGTTTGCGCGACGAGACGACGGTTTCGCATGATTTTGGGGGCGAGCTTGAGGAAGAATTGCCCGCCGAGCCAACCGCCGAACGATGTGAACACGAGGATGGCGAGTGCGACGGGGAGACCGTTCTGCCAGTCGTTGAGCGGTGCGGTACTGATGCCGAGGATGCGGTAGAAACCTTCGAGCGCTGGGTAGGATTGTTCCCCACGTCCGACCGATGCGACGAAGAGATCGAGCGAGGCCAAAACGCCGGTGAGAATGCCGTGGCGTAAGCCGCTGCCCGTTGTCGCCCCCGCCACCGCCCCACCGAGAAACAACAGAATTCCAGCGATTTGGACGCCCACGATGCCACCGCGAGACAAACCACCCGTCTGGAATGCGCCCGACGATGCACGAAACATCACGTTGCGAATTTCATCCGACGCGGCAATCCCTGCGAAGGCGATCAAACTGCCGACGACCACCCGAAGCCACACGGTCGGCGGAATCGAATCTCTTGGGTTAGTCGTTTTCAAACCCGACAACGAGGCGAGATTGGACGAACGCAGATTCGGGTTCGGCAACGCATCGAGTAGTTCCGGTGCCGACGGCCAAACGTTCGAGCCGATCCAGGCCGCGACGGTTGCGATCATCGGAAGCCCGACGCCGAGGATTGCGAACCATATGGTGTTCGGTTCGGAAGAGTCGCTGAAGTCGTTCGCGATCAACAATAGCGCAAACGCGATTCCTACGAATAACCCTGGCCCTGCGGTGTTCGTTCGGCCTGCCCCGCAGAGCAACCCGCCGCCAAATATCGCTAAAAACCGCAATCCGAGCACGATCCCCGCATCGGGAGGCGTTCCGCCAAAGATCGCTGAGGTCAATTCGCGAAACGCTACGAGCAGCCCGACTGTTGCGATTGAGCCGAGGATAATGCGAGAGAGAAAGGTCGGACGGATCGGATCGGGCGGCGGCGCGGCGGCTGTTTCCGCTGTCACGAACGCCTCTTGCGGCGCAATCAGTCGCACGGCACACTTCGGACAGTGCGTTTGGCCGGTAAAAGCCACTTCACAATTCGAGCAGAATAGTTGCATTTGAGCTAATCGGTGCGGTCGGGCGACGGTCCCATTCCCCGCGAAGTATAGAACGCAGTTCGCGGGAAGAGCTATAATCGATGTAAGTCGGAATTGCGGAGGCTTCAAAACCGGTTTTTGGGTGTTTTTCGGTCTCGAAATGCCACTTTTTGATCGCAAATCGCCGATTGGTTTCGGGCGATTTTGCCTGATCTTGAATTCCTGTCACGTTTTACGCC
>JAYSKW010000315.1:0-6490 GCA_043726085.1 Limnoglobus sp. | reverse complement strand
GCGGAGAGCGTGTGCGGTGGTTCCGTCCACAACATCGGGGCGAAGGCGGCCGCTGATGAGGAAAATATCCTCCTCAAATCGATCGGACATGGCCTACCTACGGTATGAGATAAAAAAGTCGGGCGTACTTTATCCGTGAGGGGAATTATGGTCATCGCAGCGGATGTCCGCAAGACATCCTTACGCCTTACAATCGGAATTTTCCAAACACCTGTCTGGTATCTCGGCAATCTGGATAAATTGAACGCGGGCGCGAACGAAACGTACGACTGTTGCCGTTACACACACGAAAGCCAGCATGAACCGGCCTATGCCCCGCACTCCGTCGTTCGTCTCACGGGAACTCGCCATTGCCGCGATTGCGATCGTAGCGATCTCGCTCCATTTGTTGCTGCGATTTTCGTTCGCATTTGAAGGTACATTTCACGGGGTTCCGTGGCCGGTGCTTCCGCTGTTCGTCGCACTCGTCGTCGGTGGCATTCCGCTCGTTGCGGGGCTGCTGATGCGGCTGATTCGCTTCGATTTTAGTTCGGATCTGCTCGCGGGCATTTCCATCGTTACGGCGGTGCTGCTCCAGGAATACCTCGCCGGTACGCTCGTCGTACTCATGCTGTCGGGTGGGCAGGCGCTCGAAAATTACGCGGTGCGACGGGCGTCTTCGGCATTGCAAGCACTGGCGAAGCGGATGCCTTCAACAGCGCACCGCAAGCAGAATGGCACGGTCAGCGACATTCCCTTGGAGGAAGTCGCAGTCGGCGATTCGCTCGTTGTTTTCCCGCACGAAACGTGCCCCGTCGATGCGATCGTCGTCGAGGGACACAGCACGATGGACGAATCGTACCTCACCGGCGAGCCGTACGTTTTGTCAAAGGCGGTCGGTTCCACGGTGTTGTCGGGTGCGATCAATGGCGATGGCGCACTGACGATCCGCGCCGAGAAAACCGCCATCGATTCGCGGTACGCCAAGATCATGCAAGTGATGCGCGACTCGGAACAGCGTCGGCCGGCGCTGCGGCGTCTCGGCGATCAACTCGGTGCGATTTACACGCCCGTTGCGGTAGCGATCGCGCTGATTGCGTGGGCCGCGAGCGGCGACGCGCTGCGCTTCCTCGGCGTGTTGGTCGTGGCCACGCCGTGCCCGCTGCTCATCGGCATTCCCGTCGCGATCATCGGCTCGGTTTCGCTCGCGGCACGGCGCGGCATCATCATCAAAGACCCGGCCGTTCTGGAAAAGATCGACACGTGCAAAACCGCCATCTTCGACAAGACGGGTACACTCACGTACGGGCACCCGAAACTCACGGAAGTGCTTCCCGGTAAGGGTTTCCGCAAAGACGAAGTGCTGGCTGCGGTGGCGAGTCTGGAACGATATTCGCGGCACCCGCTGGCGGCGGCAACGATTACTGCGGCGAGTGAGGCGGGGCTGAAACTGGCCGAGGCGAGCGAGGTCAGCGAGCGCCCCGGCGACGGGCTACGCGGCAACATCGGCGGCAAAGTCGTGCAAGTCACGAGCCGGAAAAAGCTCGTCGCACAATCGCCCGCGGTCGCCGAGTTGCTACCGCCGCTGGCCGGTGGGCTGGAGTGCATGACGGTGATCGACGGGAACTATGCGGCGACGTTTCAGTACCGCGACGAACCGCGCGCCGAAGGCAAAGCGTTCATCCGGCACTTGAAGCCGCACCACGGATTCGAGCGCGTGTTGCTGGTGTCCGGGGATCGCGAATCCGAGGTGCGCTACCTCGCGGACAAGGTCGGCATTACGGAAGTCTTCGCGAGCCAAAGCCCCGAACAGAAGCTGACGCTGGTGCGCGAGGAAACTAAAAAGGCGGCAACCGTGTTCATGGGCGACGGCATCAACGACGCGCCTGCATTGACCGCCGCCACGGTCGGCATCGCGTTCGGCCAAGGCAGCGATGTCACTGCCGAAGCCGCCGGGGCCGTGATCCTCGAAAGCTCTCTGGAGCGGGTCGACGAGTTGATGCACATCGGCCGCCGGATGCGGACGATCGCGCTGCAAACCGCTATCGGCGGCATGGCACTCAGCCTCGTCGGAATGCTGCTCGCCGCCGCCGGGTACCTGCCACCCGTCGCGGGCGCAGTCGCCCAAGAAGTGATCGACGTGCTCGCCGTCCTGAACGCCCTGCGCGCCTCGTTCACGCCGCGCGTGCTGACCGACTATTAGCCCAGACACGTCGTGCTACCTGTTTTGACGAACGATTCCAGGACAAACGAAGACGCGGGGAATAAATCAGTTGCACCTCGAAGCTGATGTGTTAATCTGGGTAAATGCAATTGAGCATCCACGCTAATTTTCGCACCTGATGTCGCGGGTTACCAAAATGAAACCCCCCTCTGCTCATCGCCTGTCAATTGAGCGACTCGAAGACCGCCTGACACCTGCCGCATTCGGCGAAGTGGGTTCGGCAATCGCCGTCGTGTCTGGTGCGGGCAATGTCGATCGCTGGTACATTCGCAATCAGGCCAATCATGGAACGCCAGACATCGCGCCGTTTGATTTCGGAAATAGCAACGACATGCCGATCGTCGGGGATTGGAACGGTAACGGTCGGGCCAGCATCGGATCGGTCGATTTCAATCGTACCATCGATAGTAAAGATTTCGGCTTGATCTGGAGTCTGACCGACGACGGAGGCACGATCAGTCAAACTACCAATGGCCCGATCTTCGGTGGTCTCAACCCGAGATTTACGTTCGGCACCAACATCCCGATGGGTTTTGCCGGTCAGGGGACGAAGCCGATTGTCGGCGATTGGAACGGCGACGGTACGGATACGATCGGCACATCCCGAATCGATTTTCTTAGCCCTCCCATCGCAGGTTCCCATCTGTATTCCCAGTTTGAACTCCGTAACAGCAACAGCGCGGGCGCACCCGACTCTTCGTTCACCCTCGACCTTGGGATACCTCCAAGTGGAGCATCCTTCCTGGAAGTTGTCGGCGACTGGGACGGTAACGGTACTACAACCGTCGGCGTGTTCGAGGGGAGTACGGAAACCTGGTATCTCAAAAATACGAATACCTCCGGTTCGATCTTCGATTCCGATGTCATCACCTTTCGGTACGGGACGCGCTTCACGCAACCGGTTGTCGGCGACTGGGACGGCAATGGCACCACGACCGTCGGCGTATACGACAGAAATTCTTCCGTCTGGTTTTTGCGCAACAGCAACACGGCCGGCGCGCCGGATATCGCACCGTTCGCGTTCGGCCCGCAATTTTATGGAAAACCGCTGTTCATTCCTCACACGGCACCGACGTTCGCGCTACCGATTGGCGGGACGGCATATCAGGATTGGGTGCCGAGCAACTATGTGAACGTCGGCACGCCGGATGCCCCACAAGATTATCGCGGAGGCAACTTTACCTGGAATCGCTCGACCGGCGACGAGTACTCTCTCGCGAATTATGCGGCGATGGATCGTGGCGTGCCGGTACTCGCGGCCGCACAAGGTGTCGTCATCGGCGTGGCCAACGACCAACCCGACCGCAATCAAACGCCAGTGATCGGGCCGATCGTCGAGCGCGGCAATTACGTTTTCATCGATCACGGTTTCGGCTGGTATAGCAGTTATTTTCACCTCAAACGCGGTTCGGTAACAGTCCAGCCGGGCGACCTCGTCGCACCGGGGCAACCCATCGGTCAGGTCGGTGGTTCCGGTTCGACGGATCGGCCCAAACTCGATTTCTATACTGCTTTCGGCGGTCGCCCGGTCGAGACACTTGCGCTACCCGCGGCCAAACGTCCAACGCCTCTGCCGACGTACCTCGGCGACACGCGCGGTGCGATCGATGGAGGATTCACGACGACATTGTGGGACCGGGCAACCTTCATCGAGCGACCGACAGAACCGGCAACGATTCAGGGGAATACAACCAGCGCGACTGTGTTGTATTTCTGGGCCACCGTTTATGGTGTGCGAACGACGGATGAGGTCGCGTTCAAGTGGCTCAAGCCCCCGCAAACCGTGCCGGTCGAAGTCGCACGATTTACCGGGCGCGACAGTCGCTTCCGCGGAATGCACGTCTATATTCCCATAAACGCCAACTCCAGTACCCCTGCCAATGCGACTTGGGGCGACAACACGCTCATCGTGGAAATTAACGGCGTAGAAGTCTTCCGCAAGACGAAGCGCGTGGAACCGCCCGTCAACACGTAGGTTGCATACAGACGTTCTCCATTTGCAAGAAAGATCTCGCGACCGTAACGCCACCCGTCGCGGGCGCAGTAACCCAAGAAGTAATCGACGTGCTGAACGCGCTACGCGCCTCGTTCACGCCGCGCGTGCTAACCGATTATTAGCCGAGGTACAACGATGGGCTTTCACCTCGAAACCATACTGATCGTTTCCGCGATCGCGATTGTTGTAGGGTGGGTCGTTACACTTTGGCGACGGAGCGGTCCAGGTAAGCGGCTCCGATTCGGGGCGGTGAATCTGTATTACACGCCATCCGTGTCGGCGGACGAGGCCAACCGGGTCGGCAACTATCTGTTACGACAAAAACTTGCACTCGACAATCGATTGACTCGCATCGATACCACCTACCAACTCCAGCTTATCTGCTATAGAGGACACCGAGACGAAAAGCAGGAGATCGCATGTGAGATACTGGCTGCAGGACTCTCGGACGAGGTGTTTGCGGGTGGAGCAGTAGAAGTCCATATCTGCGACAACATCTTTCGGTCGATCTCGGTAGTGACGCATCGAGGGCGGTTCGGTCGCCGAATTGTGATGAATGCCGCGCGGCTTTTTTACCTCGAAGGCGTGACCGATTCGCAAGCGTTAGAGGTTGCCACATTCCTCGCCGCCGTCGGCGTGTTCGACGATTCTCCGAAGGTCGCGCAACTGAATCGCAATGCCGACGGTTACGAATTTCGCCTCGCTGTGGACACCGACCCGCTGCCACCGGAAATGGTCGAAGGCGCACGTCAGATGGCAAACGACCTATCTGCGAAAGTACTGAAAAACGCGCCGGTCGCCGTCGATTATTGTCGCGGACTGCGCGGCACGCTCCGTACGGAGAGCGCAGATATCCCTCGCGCCACCGGCGGTGCATATCGGTCGCAGGTGTTCCACAAGTCAGGCGAAATAGAAAGCGATTTGTAAAAGGGTTATCGCAGCGCCGACGAATGTGGTGGGTCGTCTGTAGTCAACACCATCACGGCCGCCGTCGGCACGCGGCACTCAAAGTAGTCGCTGAGCGGATCCACGCCGACCCACACGGTGTCGCCGTCCCGGCCAAGAACCGCACAGCCGACCGAGCCGACGCATGGGTAGCGGCTACCCGCATCCAGGTAGTCGTCGGTGACGACCGGCACCTTCTCCTCGAACGACCAGACACGGCCAGTTACATCCGTCAAGCGACACTCGACGAACCCCGGCTGGTGGTCGTCGGTGTAGCGCACGATCTCAACACGAACACTCGCACGCACGGTTTGCCCTCTGCCGCCGAATGAGCTTGAACCCCGGAACCACTACGTACGGCCCCGTTCTGCTGCGGTGCCGGGTTCGGCGTCTGGGCCTACTTGCCGTGGATGTACGCCTCGACCGCTTCCTTGGCGTACGCGAGGCCGGCCCCGGTCTCCTCCCGATACACCTTGATCGCCTCGATCTTCGTCGCGGAGTCGTCCGCCAGTCGCTTGACCCGGTCGGATAGCGGCAACCCTTGAGTCGGGTCTACCCCGTGGTGCCGCAGCAGGGCGTTCAGCTTCCGCTCGATCCGACCGACGCGAGCCGCCAGGCTCCACCAGGAGCCGAGGGCGACGAGCAGTAGGGCCACCCCGACGACAATCCAGTTCCACTCCATCGCCAAGCCCTCCGCCACCGAACAGGTGTTTATCCCAAACCTTAACATGGGATAAACAATTTATTCTGAATCAACAGATGAGATAATACAGGCCTTCTGAACGTCGCGTCAAGGATTTTCTTGCGTTCCCCGTTTAGCCGCGACGCACAGTCTTCGGAGCGAAGCGCGTGGGCGCAATGTATCGGACCGCACGCGATTTTCAGGTGAGTTCACGCCCCACGCGCTTCGCTGTGCAAAGCCTACATGGCGCGGCTAAACGAATCCCGATTCGGCCACACCCACACGAAATGCGATAGTCAAAAAATCGGAGACGATCCGACGTAAGTCGACATTTGTGTCGTGCGCGGAGTGTCGTGAGAATGTCGTGGTCGGTCGATTTGTGTCGCACTCGGTCGATTGTAATCCGTTCAGGTGTCGAACGTATGGATTTTGCAGGTCGGGCCGGATGCTTTGGGTGGGCACCGACAGTGCGTGCGCGAGAGGATTCCAAACTCGAGGGAGGTTGTCTTTGCCGTTCTGTCGGGCTTCATCGCAAAACCTCTTCGGCCGCGACCTACGGCGTCTGGATCTGTTCGACGCGTTCCGGCGTTGCGTTCATGGGTTCCCTTTCCATAACTAAACTATTTCCTATTTCCTATTTCCGAACGATGGTGACGATCAGGTT
>JAYSKW010000314.1:0-7872 GCA_043726085.1 Limnoglobus sp. | reverse complement strand
CGAAAGGATGATCGGTTTCGACGGTATCGTTTAAGGACGCCGTATGGCGGATGCGCCGATCACTCGAGCGACTCTCATTGCCCGTCTCGGTGACGGCCACGATGCGGAAGCTTGGGGAGAATTCATTCGTTTGTACGGCCCCGTCGTCTACGGGTTCGCGAGGAATCGCGGGCTACAGGACGCCGACGCCGCCGACCTTATGCAGGAAGTCATGCGTAGCGTAGCGCGGAACGCGAGTAAAATGCGTTACGATCCCGCACGAGGTACGTTCCGCGGCTGGCTATACACCGTGACGCGGAACAAGATTTACAACTTCCTGAGCAGTAACCGCAATCGCCCCCGTGCTTCGGGTGACTCGGGTGCCCAGGAGCGGCTCGATTCGATTCCCGACAAAGGCGATCCCGACGAAGATTGGGAATTGGAGTATCAACGCAGGCTGTCCGCGAAGGCGATGGATCGCGTGAAAACTGAGTTCCATAAAGCCACGTGGGATGCCTTCTGGAAGACGGCCGTCGAAGGCCTGCCGGCACTCGAGGTCGGCAACGAATTGAAAATGTCGACGGGTGCGGTGTACGTTGCGAAAAGTCGCGTTATCGCTCGACTCCGCGACGAAGTGAAGTTAATCGAATCGGAAACCGAATCCTGGTAAGTTTTCGAGAGAGAATATCATGCCGACAATTACGGCGACGAACACGAGCCACGAATGCCCCTCGAACGACGACTTGCACAAGCTCGTTCGCGATCGGTTGCCCGTGCACGAAAACGACGAAGTGACCGAGCACGTCGGTTCTTGCTCCGGTTGCCAGTCGCGACTCGAACTCGTTGCTACCGATGGCGACGTGAAATTTTCCGGGTCGTTTCGGAGCATTCTGACCGCCGACCCACCGAAAGAATCGGCGTACTGGAAGGCAATCAGCCGCGCGGAAAATCTGTTAGACATTACGATCGGGCACGAGCAAAACGGCTCGAAGCCGCGCAGCGGTGAACTCAAACTCGATTTCTTGCAGCCGACGAATACGCCGGATCGGATCGGCCGGATCGGTGCGTTTGAAGTCGTTCGCGTCGTCGGTCGTGGTGGCATGGGCGTCGTGTTGCACGCGATCGATGCGTCGCTTCAGCGCGACGTCGCGGTGAAGGTACTCGACCCGTTGCTCGCAAACGACGAACTCGCCCGCCAGCGTTTCTGCCGCGAGGCTCGCGCTGCTGCGGCCGTCACGCACGATAACATCGTCGCCGTGTATCAGGTGAACGAAGATGATCGTTCCGGTTTACCGTACATGGTGATGCAGCTCGTCAACGGCGAAACGCTGGAGGAACGGCTTCTAAGGGTTAAGAAGTTGAGCGTGGCGGAAGCCGTCAATTTCGGGATGCAAGCGGCCGCCGGGTTGGCGAGTGCGCATGCCGCGAAACTGATTCATCGCGATATCAAACCCGCGAACATCATGATCGAGTCCGGCACGGACAAAGTCGTGCTTACGGACTTCGGCCTCGCTCGCGCAGCGGAAGATCTGAAGCTAACGCGCACCGGTTTCGTGGCCGGCACGCCGTTGTATATGGCCCCCGAACAGGCACGCGGCGACGATGTCGATCATCGCTCGGACTTGTTCAGCCTCGGTTCGGTGATGTACGAATCGCTGGCCGGACAGCCGCCATTCGCGGGCAAAACCCCGCTCGCCGTGCTGCGTCGGTTATCCGATGAAGCGCACGTTCCCCTGCATACGTTGAACCCCGAGGTTCCCGCTTGGCTCGAAGACGTCATCGACCGTCTGCTCGCGAAAAACCCGGACAAGCGCATCCAGTCGGCCGCTGAATTGGCGGAAATCCTATCCGCACAATTCGCGTGTATGCAACCCGCGGATCATGCGGTGAAGTCCGATGTCTGCATGTTGTCCTTGACGGCCGCGAAGTTCCGCGCGAAACGTCGGTCGCATCGCGTCCGACTCGCGGGCCTTTTGGCGGTGCCGTTTTTGCTCGGCACGGTCGCCGGTGCGGCCGGTTTCTATGCATTTGGGCCAACCCGCGAAGTGACGGTGGAAGTCGCGGGGCCACCCGTCGCACCGGTCGTCAACGCCGTTGCGGCTGGGCCAATCGGGCCGGATGAGATCGCAATTTACCCGAACAAATCGGGTGCGGTCTGGACCGTCTCCGCGAGCAAAGACGGCAACCGGATTGCGATGGGCACGGAAGATGGCACCGTCGTACTCTGGCAGGTGAACCCGAATAAAACGCTCGAAACAATCGAAGCCCACAGCGGCCCTGTCTGGACGGTGGACCTTTCTGCCGATGGAAACACACTCGTCACCGCGAGCGACGATGGCAAGATCAAAGTGTGGGACGTTACCGTCAAAGCGGAAATTAAACTGGAACTCGATAACGGAGGGTCGGTAAAGTCCGCTGCACTGAATGCGGCGGGGAACATGATCGTCACCGGCGACCGTATGGGGAACGTCAAAATCTGGGACATCCGCGACCTGACCGTGAAGAAGCCAACGAAAATCTTCAAGCATGCCGGAGTGATCAATGGCGTCGCGTTCTCGCCAGACGACGAGACGATTGCTTCGATTAGCACGAACAAGGAAACGATACTTTGGGAAGTGAAAACCGGGCGGGAACAGATCAAGCTCAAAGGGCACTCCGGCCCCGTTTACGGCGTGAGTTTCTCCCGCGATGACGCAGCTGGCCTCGTTGCCACGGCCAGTTGGGACCACACCGTTCGCATCTACAAAGTTAGCAATGGAGAATTCGTTCGCGCCATCGACACTGGCGATGAAGGTATCTGGTCGGTCGCGTTCTCGTGTTGCGGGCGTATCCTCGCCACGGCCGGGCAGGACGGTTCTATTAAACTTTGGGATGTCGAAACGGGCAAAGAAATCGAACGCTTTACGCGACATAGGGGTACCGTACACGCGGTGCGGTTCACACCCGATGGCAAGTCGCTCGTCAGCGGCGGCCGCGATGGCACCGTACGAGTTTGGAAGATCAAGTAGCGATGACCCCACAGACGTTCGACATCATCGCTGCGCCGTTCACCGCTTTCCACGCAAATGGCACGCTGAATCTGGCTTCCATACCGGAGCAAGCCCGCGTGCTGGTCGATTCGGGTGTGTTCGGTGCATTCGTTTGCGGTACGACCGGCGAAGGGCTTTCGCTATCCACCGACGAACGCAAAGTCGTGGCCGGAGCGTGGATGAAAATCGCGGGTGACACTCTCCGTATCATCGTTCACGCGGGCCATGCAAGCGCAGCCGATGCGAAAGCGTTGACCGCACACGCGAACCACATCGGTGCCAGCGCCATCGCGGTCACGGCCCCGTTTTACTTCCGCCCATCGGGCATCAAAGACCTCGTCGTTTACCTCACGGATGTGGCGTCGGCTGCACCGAATTTGCCGTTTTACTACTATGATATTCCCTCCACGACGGGCGTGATGTTCCCGACTGCCGAGGTTTTACGCCGCGCCGCCGATGCGATACCGAACCTCGCTGGCGTAAAGTTTTCCAACCCCGATCTGCTCTCGCTACAAGAATGTGTGAACCTTGAGAATCGCCGTTACCACGTGATGTTCGGCGTCGACGAATACCTCCTCGCCGCCGTCTCGCTCGGCGTCACGGGTGCCGTCGGCAGCACGTACAACTACGCCGCCCCGGTGTACCATCGGATGCTGAATGCATACCAGCGCGGAGACAGGGAACTCGCACGCAACGAGCAATTCGCAAGTGCGCAACTCGTACGCGCGCTGATCGACTTCGGCGGTATTCGTGCGGGCAAAGCGATCATGAAAATGATCGGCATCGACTGCGGCCCCGTGCGAACCCCGCTTCGACCGATGTCGATCGAAGAAGAACGCGCCCTCTTCGACCGCATCAAAGATCTGCCAATTTTCGCAAGACCGATTCGAGTCGCCAGTTAACTAACCGCCAAGTTGTTCCAGACGAGTCAGCCATTCGCCGAAATGCGTACACCGCGCTCGCATGACATCGATACCGATTCGACGGGTGACAATCGGACCTTGCGCACGTTTCTTATAGGCGGGTACCGTCAATGTGATTCGCCGCGAAGGACAAGTTTCGTAGCCATCGTCGATCGCTTCGGGGTGGCCCGCTTTCGCGAGAATCCCTCGGAACGTCTCGATCAGTTTCTCTAACGGTTGCTTTGCGATCGGAGCCAGCGTTGCAGCCAACATTTCGACATCAGCGAACACCAACGCCTCGAATTCGTGGAGTTGCACGTACGGTACGAAATACTTCGGGTCGAAACCGCCACCCATTTCGGCAGCGATGTCCGCGTGAATCATCGCTTCAATGGCGTTCGCGCGCTCGTTCCACACCGATGCCGCCGCCGCTTTGCGTCCCGGCCAATCGAGCGGCATCCCGTAATAGTCGAACATCGTCGAGCAATATCGCCTTTCTTTCAATGTGCGGATAATGTCTTGCCGGGCGACTTCCCACTTCTTGATTCCGCCGTGTTTGCGATGCCGTCCCGGCAGAATCGGCCAAGCGGTCGTGTTGCTCATCACCAAGTGCGCGGCGAGTTGATCGCGCACGAAGGTCTGCTCGGTTTCGCCTTCGACAATCACGACGAGTTTATTCACGGGCTGGCCCCCCGCGCACGACATTCTTCTGCCAGAGTTCGCCGACGGAGTAGTCTTCCAACCAGCCCGCAAGTTCCTGTGTGCCGAGTCGCTCGAAGGTCGACCGTCCGTTCACACGATTCACCACAACAATTTGTTTCGGCTCGAAGTAATCGAGAAGCGTCGGCGACTGCGTCGAGATGATCACCTGCGTTCGTTTGGATGCCGATTGAATCAGGTCTGCCAGTATCGAAATGGCATACGGGTGCAGGCCGAGTTCCGGCTCGTCGATAATGATCGTCGAAGGCGGATTCGGTTGCAGCAGGCACGTGGCGAGGCAGATGAAACGAATCGTTCCATCCGAAAGTTGATTCGGCTGAAACGGAAAGTCGCTGCCCTTCTGTTGCCATTCCAAACGCACGAGCTCGTTCGTTCCTTTCGTCTGTGGACGCAGCAGAAAGTCATCGAAAAACGGCGCAATCAATCGCACGGTATCGCGGATCAACTCGTAACTATCCGGCTGATTTTCCTTGAGATGGAGCAGATACGGCGCGATATTGGCCGCATCGTGACGGAGACGCTGGCTATCGCGCAACGAATGGTCGCGCCGCATCGGTGCAAGCGAACTCGTGTCGTGGAAGTGATACACGGTCCAACTTGAAACCGCGTCGAAGACGTAGTGGGGGACACCAGGATAGCCGTAGTGCCAATTGCTTTTGTCGTCCTTGCGTTTCTTGAGTGCTGATTCGAGGCTGCCAAATCCAAGTGCAGTGCCGCGCGAAAAGTTCTTAATCCAAGTAAATTGGCCGTCTTTTGCATAATCCACACGCTCTTCAGCGATTTGCAACGTGCCCGCGGACGTCGGCTTCAAGTCGAACTCGTAGGCGTTGCTTCCGAATTCGATTCGCGACGAGATTTCGGATGTAACCTTCGGCCCGAGAAACAGGAAGCCATCTCCGCCGCCAGAGTCGTTCACGAATTGTTGAAAGCTCTCATCGGCGAACGTGCGGAGCATCCGGAAGAAGTCCACGAAGTTGCTCTTCCCCGCCCCGTTCGCGCCGATGAGTACGGTCAATTCGCTCAGACTGAAGTCTTCCAGCTTCTCGATCGACTTGAAGCCGCTCAGCGTGATCTTGTCGATCGAGCTTCCCATTTCCCGCACTCCACTTCAAACATGCCGATTACTCTTCGCTACCCGCATCTTACATCCGTAACGGTGCTTCGTTGTGAGTCTGACTGACAACGATCCACTCTTAACTCACAACTACTGTTAGTTCACGCGGCGTTTCCGGTACTGGCGGATGAGCGCGTTCGTCGAGCTATCGTGCTTTAGCGTCGGTTCGGTTGCGGCTTCGAGTTCGGGTTGGATTTTCTGGGCCAGCACTTTCCCGAGTTCGACGCCCCATTGGTCGAAGGAGCCGACGTTCCAGATGACGCCTTGCGTGAAGACGATATGCTCGTAAAGCGCGACGAGTTTGCCGACTGCGGCGGGGTCGAGTTTTTCGAGCAACAGCGTGTTCGATGGGCGATTGCCCGCGAAGGTGCGGTGCGGTACCAGCCAATCGGGGTGGCCTTCGGCTTTCACCGCTTCCGCCGTTTTGCCGAACGCGAGTGCCTCCGATTGCGCGAACAGGTTCGCCATTAGAATATCGTGGTGCGGCGCGTGCGGGTTGAGCGATTGGCAGAAGCCGAGGAAATCGCACGGGATCAGGCGCGTGCCCTGGTGAATCAGTTGGTAAAACGAGTGTTGCCCGTTCGTGCCCGGTTCGCCCCAATAGACTGCGCCGGTCGCGTAATCGACGGCGGTGCCATCGAGCGTGACGCTCTTGCCGTTGCTTTCCATCGTCAGTTGTTGCAGGTACGCGGGGAAGCGTTTCAGGTACTGATCGTACGGCAACACCGCCACGGTTTCGGCTCCGAAGAAGTCCGTGTACCAGAGGCCGAGCAGGCCCATGAGTGCGGGGATATTTTTCTCAAGAGGTGCGGTGCGGTAGTGTGTGTCCATCGCGTGGAAGCCGGCGAGCATTTCGCCGAACGCCTTCGGCCCGATTGCCAGCATCGTCGATAAACCGATTGCGGAAACCATGCTGTAACGCCCGCCGACCCAGTCCCAGAAACCGAACATGTTCGCGGTATCGATGCCGAACTTGCTCACTTCGGCGGCGTTCGTGCTGACTGCGACGAAGTGCTTCGCCACCGCTGCGGGGTCTTGCAATTTCGCGAGGCACCACGTGCGGGCACTGCGGCCGTTGGTCATCGTTTCGAGCGTCGTGAAGGTCTTCGACGCGATGATAAACAACGTCTCGGCTGGGTCGAGATCGATCGTCGCTTCGGCGAAGTCGGTGCCATCGACGTTCGACACGAAGCGGAACTGAATCTCGCGCGCCGAGTAGTGTTTCAACGCTTCGTAGGCCATCACGGGGCCGAGGTCCGAGCCGCCGATGCCGATGTTGACGACGGTCTTAATCCGCTTGCCCGTGTGCCCGAACCACTCGCCGGAACGCACGCGGTCGCAGAATGCGCCCATGCGATCCAGCACGGCGTGAACGTCCGGGATCACGTTCTTGCCATCGACGTTCACGACCGCGCCCTTCGGCGCACGCAGTGCGGTATGCAGCACGGCGCGATCTTCGGTCTTGTTGATCTTCTGGCCGGTGAACATACCTTCGATGTGCCCGCGCAGATTGCACTCGTTAGCGAGTGCAATCAGGTGCTGGACCGTGTCGTCGGTGATGCGGTTCTTCGAATAATCGAGGAACACGCCCTCCGCCTCTAGCGTCAGCCGTTCGCCGCGTGTGGCATCGGCGGCGAACAACTCGCGCAGGTGCGTCGCACGCATCGCATCGGCATGAGACTTCAGAGCGGTCCATGCGGGTCGCTGAGTCAAGGCAGTCGTCATCGGTGGCTCCGGTACAAGAGTTGGGCGAGGAAGAGGATAGCATAAACCGGAGCAAAGGGGAGAAACATTCGCAGCAATCAGCCGAAGGGAAGGGAGTCGAACCCTCATTGCCAGATGGCAAAACGCGTTAGCAGTGCGTCCCGGCGAACCGTTGTCCGGCTCCCTTCCAGTCGAATTGCGGACCTGGGAGTCGAACCCAGTTACAAGGCTTATGAGACCCCGCCGAGCACCCGCCCGTCCGCAGTGGTGATGGTGGGAGTCGAACCCACACTGTGCGGCTTCTGAGACCGCAGCCTCTTCCAATTGGGCTACATCACCGAGATTCGTCGCACAGGTGGGAGTCGAACCCACACACACCAATGTTTAAAATTGGTCGCTCTGCCAGTTGGCGTACCGTGCGTTT
>JAYSKW010000313.1:0-3404 GCA_043726085.1 Limnoglobus sp. | reverse complement strand
GTGCAGAATTCGGCCACCCGAACGTGGTCGAAATTGCGACAAAAATCTGCCATCGAAACGGGCACCACGCAACTCGACAAGCTGAGCAAACGGAAATTGGAAGTCGACGAGAAGATCGAGAAACAACGCGCCGAACGCCGCTTCGATCCGACGGCGTCGCCGACCGCAACGGTCGCACCCGAAGGGGCCGACGCCTACACGAACGAAGGCGCAAAGCCCGCACTCCCCGCACCGCCGTTACGCGAAAAAGAAACGAAAAAGACTGAGGATGAAGACTTTTTCAGCCGGATGAACAAAGCGAAGAAGCGTGCCGACTTCAACAAAGACGAACCGACGACGTAAGCCACAGGAGCCAGCCACCCGATGATTGCTGCGACCGCACCGATGCCCGAACGGGCCGCCGAGTTCCGTAAGCGTTTTGCCGCACTCGAAGCCGAGATCGGCAAGGTGATCGTCGGGCAACCCGAGATCGTTCGCGGCGTGCTCACGTGCCTGTTCGTCGGCGGGCACACGTTGCTCGAAGGCGTGCCGGGCCTCGGCAAAACGCTACTCGTTCGGACCCTTGCGAACGCGCTCGATCTGAAATTTTCCCGCGTACAATTTACGCCGGACTTGATGCCTTCGGACATCATCGGCACCAACATCATCAGCGAATCGTCGGACGGCAAACGCGAGTTCCGCTTTCAGTCGGGGCCTTTGTTCGCGCAAATTGTCCTTGCGGACGAGATCAACCGCGCGACGCCGAAAACGCAGTCGGCTCTCCTCGAAGCGATGCAAGAACATTCGGTCACCATCGGTGGCACCACGCACAAACTGGAAGAACCGTTCTTCGTGCTCGCCACGCAAAATCCAATCGAACAAGAAGGTACCTACCCGCTACCAGAGGCCCAACTCGATCGCTTCTTCTTCAAGTTGACGGTGCCATTCACGACCCGCGAAGAGTTGAACGCGATCCTGAACCGCACGACGCGAAACGAGTCGCCGAAGGCTGAGAAAGTGATGGATGCCGCCGAAATTCAAACGTGGCAGCAACTCGTTCGCGAAGTGATCGTTGCCGCGGCGGTGCAAGATTACGCGATTCGCTTGCTGCTGGCGACGCACCCGAATAACGAGTACGCCACCGCCGACACGAATCGCTTCCTGCGCGCTGGTGGCAGCCCACGCGGTGCCCAAACACTCATCCTCGCCTCGAAACTGCGGGCGTTACTCGAAGGCCGGTTCAACGTCAGCTTCGAGGATGTGCGGAAAGTCTACCTCCCCGCAATGCGGCACCGCATCTTGTTGAACTTTGAAGCCCAGGCCGAAAACGTCAGCCCCGACGCCGTGTTGGCATCGATCTTGAACGAAGTGAAAGAGGTGTAAACTACTTCTTCGGCAGTAGTAGTTTCGCTCCCGGCGTGCCGACCAACGCATTTGTCGCGGGTTGTTCGATCGTGAGGCGGAAGCCTTGCGCTTCTTCCATCTCGATGGCTGCATCCATGCCAACGAGTGAAACTTGAATGTTGCCGCGAACGCGAAAGGTTTCTTCGGCGGCCGTCGTGCGATTCGTGGCGGGGTCGTACAGAATCGCACCGCCCGCGAGGATCGTTTGAAACGCGACTTTTTGAATGCGAAACGGTAAGTCGCGGTCGGCCCCTACTGCAGGCGGCTTGTAATAAATCTCGTGTCGGTAGTCGATCCGTTCGAGGTTCGTTTGCTTCGGCTGTTTGCCCGCTGCGAGGTAAACCGTCTTGCCGTTCCAACTGCCGAGCGGCCCCCAGTCGTGCGAAACGGGCTTGTTCCAATTCATTTTGGCCTTCAACGGTGTCTCCGCGAAGAAGAACGTCAACCCGGCCAGTTCCTTCCATGCGTCGGCATCGAGCAACGACCACAACCGTAACGACTGGCCCATCGCCGCATTTTTGCCCGCCGCCACGCGGATCGGATCTTTCAAACCTTTCAGTTCGGTCACTTCATGATTTCGCGAAAATGTCAGTTCAAACTTGGTGCCTTTTGCTTTCTCCAGTGCCTCGATCAACGTCGGTTTCGAGTCCGCATCGCCATCGAGCCAGATCGCTTTCCCGATCGTTTGCTCTGCGACATACGAGCCATCGGCGTGTACTTTCGAGATAAGAATCGACGAGCGAATCGCATATCGCGCCGCTTGGCTGAACTCCGCACCGACGAATCGGAAGTCCGATTTGCGGCTAAACACGACTTCCTGATTGAACGTGTCGCCGACTTTGAAACGGGAATCGATGTCCGCTTGCAACACGCCGACGCGTGGCATCGGCGGTGGCGTGACAGCCACGACGGGCGGAGCGATCGGTTCGACAGTCCGCGGCACCGGGGCCATTTCCGCTTCGGCCAACACGGGAACGACTTGCGGAACTTTCGGTGCGATTATCGGTGTCGCGATTATCGGCGCGACCGACACAACGACGGGTGCAGGCGTCGCTTTCCGGAATGCGAAACTCGACCCGATCGCTACGCCGATCACGCCGATTGCGATGACGGCGGCCCAAATCGCACGGCGATCTTTCGGCACGGAAGCCATTACGACCGTGCGACCGCATTCGGGGCAATCAACGGCACCATCGGTGACGGAAGATGCCCGAAGCCGCCGACCGCACGGGCAATGAAAATATGCGGACATCGGCAAATCACCTCAAGAAATCGGTTTTGGTAGTTTAGGCGAAATTGCGCGGCTGTAGTTCCTTTAATGTGGAATGCGACCATACTACCCTAAGAATGCATCCCACACGCACCACATTTGCGACCCAACTATCCGATATCAAAGGCAGGATCGGCCTAACTCCCCACGTGCGGTTTTGAACTGCCCACACCACCGATCTCGCGTCTGAACCTATATATCGTCCGAGTATGGAGTGAATGGAGTCATGAGAAAGTGGAACCGCTGGATTCCGCGCGCTGTGGTGGCCGCTGCGATGATGGTTGGGAGCGATCGCGTATCGGCACAATCGCAAAACGCGGTAACGGGCGCTCCCGTTGAAACGCTCGACGGCAAGTTGATTTCACCACAAACGGTGGTCGCAATCCCAGCGACACCCGCACCCGTTGCGGCGACTCCCACACCCACGCTCACCGTTGCGGAGCCAGCTGCAATTCTCGCCGCGGGCGGTTGTCCATCGTGTGGCGACAGTGGTTGCGCGACCTGCCAGCCGTTCAATTTCAAGAAAGTGCCACCGAACCGCCCGGGACCGCGTTCGGGACCGTTTCCGATTCCGCCTATCGGAAAAGGCGCGTACACGCTGCTGACGGAGTTGCGCGGCGGCCAAACCGATGGCCCGCCGAAATCGGGATACGCCCCGACCGGCCTGATGTCGCCATCGTTCTTCGACTCGGACTTCCGCTACCTCGAAGATCCGAAGACGCCGCCGAAGGATCTCTCCGATCGCATGAAG
>JAYSKW010000312.1:0-1710 GCA_043726085.1 Limnoglobus sp. | reverse complement strand
GCCGAGAAGCGCGGCGTGCCCGAAGCCAAGTTGCCGAAGTTCTCGCTGATCGTGCTACGTGCGCACGAGAACTGCACCTTCAAACAGGTGAACGAGATTTTGCTCGCCTGCCAGTCGGCAGGGTATCAGGACATTCAGTTGCGGGCGAAAGTGCAAACCGCAAGCCGGTGAGAAGCGTTGCCGACCCTGAAGGGGTCGCTCTCTCAGCCCATGGTGTAACCATGGGTCGCGGGGGCTACCGCCATCGAAAACGGGTCGTGGCGAGTCTTCGAGACGCGACGTCCCCGAAGACGCCGACAATGGGTGTTGCCCCCTCCCATGGTATTACCATGGGCTACGTGAGCGGTCCTTACAGGACCGAAGAACGGGATTACCGAATATGGTGAAGCGGCACAAATACTCGAATACCTTCGTCGAACCGGATCTACCGATCACGCCGATGTTAGATATGTCGTTCCAGTTACTCGCGTTCTTCCTGACGACGTTCAACCCTAGCCCGATCGAAGGGCACATGGACATGGCGTTGCCGAAGGAAATGGGCGACGCCAACTCGAGTGTGGTTCCGCCGCCCGATCCGACCAAGGAAGAACCCGAAGAGTTGACCGTTCAGGTCGATGCGACCGAGGCGGGGGCGATCGCCGACATCCGGCTCGGCTCGAAGAACACTAGCGCCCAATCGCTCGGTTCGGATTCTGCGAAGTTGTTCAGCGCCCTCCAGGCTCGACGGAAAGATATCGGCGATAAACCGGCGAAAGTTCGCCTCGAATGTGGCGATAACCTCAGTTACAAGCTACTCATTAAGCTGATGGACGAGATCACCCGTGCCGGATTCCGACAAGTGGCACCGGCGCTGCAAGACGACCGCAAGAAAAAATAACGAACACCATCGACGGAACTTGGGAACCAACGGGGTGTTGCGGTCGTCCGATACTTTAAGGGAGGCACTCATGTCTCAGAACGCCGCCCCGAATCGACGACCGTCGGCCCGATCTGCTAGTCGTAACCTGTTGGTCGCACTCGGGATCGCTGCCGCCATCGCCTTCGGGGTCACTATCGCCGTCACCGCTCGCGCAGAACCGCCCATTCCTGCGCCGTCTTCCCCATCTGCGACTGCGCCCTCTGCGACACCACAACCTACGCCGGTTAACCCAGACTCGGCTGCGAAGTATCAGATCGAAAAAGGTCTGGCGATGTTCGACGCGATTCGCGACGATTCGCCGTTCCACTGGACTTCGGTTGGACCGCGCGATGAAGCGAACCGTGCGATCGACGAACTCGAAGAGCGCGCGTACGATGAAGTCATCCGCCACGCGCGGCAGTTCACAACCGCCGAACTCGAAAGCCACGCCCGACGCGACTTGACGTTCAAGGACTTACACAACGACGGTCGAAAGTCGTTCAAACTCGACCTCATCTACTTTGAAGGTCGACTCAAACGACTGATGCGTCGCGACCCGACGCATATCTTGCAAGCCAGCGGTATCACCGATGTTTACGAAGCCTGGATCTTTCCGAGAGGGCAGATTGAAGCGATCTGCGTGTTCACGACCGAACTGCCAGCGGGGCTGAAACCGCAGAAGTTGGTCTCCGAAGAGATCGATGCGTGGGTCGGTATCGCGGGCTATTCGTTCAAGCTCATGCAGTACGAATCGCAACAACTCGAAGCCAAGACTGGCAAGAACAAGACGCGGCGGGCACCCGTACTCATGG
>JAYSKW010000311.1:0-2893 GCA_043726085.1 Limnoglobus sp. | reverse complement strand
GTGAATTGCGATCAAAAAAGCGACTTTTTGGGCCTCAAAAACCGGAAAAACACCCCAAAAAACGGTTTTTGAGCGAGTTCAATTGTGACTTAGGAACTGCCCCAGATTACCAAGAAACCACGTGCCAAAAAAGCCAATCCGGGAAGTTAATTTCGGACAGTTCCTTAGCAGAGGGGATGTCTCCAGCGGAGGTCGTCCGGGAGTATCCCCCGTTGACGTTGGATGATGTGCGTGCGGCGATGGCCTATGCCGCAACCCTGGTCCGTGAGGAAGAATTGGTACCATTGCGATGAGTTCCGTTTTGGTCAAGTTGGATGAAAATCTCGGTCAGAGCCACGCCGAGCTGGTCCGTCGAGCAGGCTACGTGACGGATCGAGTCACCGACCAAGGCTTGAGCGGTGCCGCTGACCCGACCGTCTGGCACCGCGTGACGAGTGAGGGTCGTCCTGCCCGAACGGAAAATCGTCTACATCATCGTCTGATGTCGCCCCTGGCATATCGGGCCGACGCTGTAGTCGCGATGCGAATGGCGTGGGATGTTAAAGTCGTACGCCAAGTTTGCAGTTCGATGCTGGCACCGCGCTTTCGACTTCGGTAACATGTCTCTGTCCGACTGATTTGCCACTCCCATTTAGCTCTGAGGTATCTATGCTCTTCAAACGAGGATCGCTCTCGCGTCGCGGGTTCATGACGAACTCGGTTGCGGCACTGACGGCGGCGGGGTTGCCGTTGTGGTACGCCAAAGAAGTGTTCGGTGCCGACGCCGCCACTGCCGCCACGGCAGCCAAAGCCACTTCCGCCAACGGTAAGCTGCGCGTCGGTTTCATCGGTATCGGTAGTCCGCAGAGCCGCAACTACGCGCTCTACGGCGCGGCCAAACGATTCAAGCACGTCGACTGTGCTGCGATCTGCGACGTCGACCTGCGCCACGTCGATCGCGCCGTCAACACCTTCCTGTCCGATGGTTACACGCCACGGGTTTACAAGGATTTTCGCCAGGTAAACGCCAGCAAAGAGATCGACGCGGTCTGCATCGCGACGCCCGACCACTGGCACGCACTCGTGGCCATCGACGCGCTCCGCAACGGCAAAGATGTCTACTGCGAGAAGCCGCTGACGCTGACGGTTGAAGAAGCGATCTTGCTGCAAAAGGTCGTGAAGGAAACCGGTCGCGTTCTGCAAACCGGCAGCCAGCAACGCAGCGAAATGGGCGGCATGTTCCGCCTCGCTGCCGAGGTCGTTCGCGCCGGTCGCATCGGCAAAGTCAAGCGGATCGAGTGCCGCATTAACGGCAACCCGCAGAGCGGCGCGATCCCCGCCGTCGAAGTTCCGAAGGAACTCGATTGGGACATGTGGCTCGGGCCGACGCCGAAAGTGCCGTACCGATTGAAGGACGGCAAAACGAACTGCCACTACGATTTCCGTTGGTGGTACGACTACAGTGGCGGCAAGATGACCGACTGGGGTGCCCACCACATCGACATCGCGCAGTGGGCGCTCGGGATGGACGACAGCGGCCCGATCGGCGTCGAAATGCTCAAGGCGACCGCACCGTACAGCAAGGGCGACGGCTACAACTGCCACGAGAATTTCCAGGTGAAATACACTTACGCGAACGGCGCGGAAGTCGTGGCGATGTCCGGTGGCGGCACCGACGTCAAGGGTCTCGTTCGCGCTGACGGCAAACCGGTGACCAAGAAGGTCAAGAAGAAGATCAAGGGCGACGATGGCGAGACCAAGGAAACGACGGTCGACGTGCCCGTCGAGTTCATCAGCGGCGACGAAAACGGCGTGATGATCTTCGGCGAAAATGGCACCGTGTTCGTCAGCCGCGGGTTGTTGCTGGCGTCGGATGCGAAAATCCTCAGCGAACCGCTCGGCAAAGACGACCCGATGTTGTACCCGACGCGCCCGACCGACCACATGGGGAACTTCCTCGATTGCGTGAAGACGCGCCAGCAGCCGATCTGCCACGTCGGCGTCGGCGGCGGTTCGGTGATCGTCTGTCATATCGGCACGATTGCTCTCCGTACCGGCAAGAAACTCGCATGGGATCCGAAGACGCACATCTTCGACGATACCCAGGCGAACAAGCTGCTTTCCCGCGAAATGCGTAAGCCGTGGAAGTTCGACGCGTAAGCGAATTCACCCTGCGAGTCGGCACTCGCAGGGTGCTTTTTGTCGGCATGACTGGCGTGGCCGTGTGGCTCGGTCGTGCGTTTTTGCAACCATCCGGATCGGTGCCAAATCACCCGGCGGTCGTCGAATCGGCATGGGTGGCCACTCTCCTCTGGTTCCTCAGCATCTCCGCACTCTTTCGCTGTCACCGCACTGTCACCGTGCCAATATGGGCGACCGGTGCGGCGTTCCAACTCCTGCACGTCGCCATCGCGTTCCACGCCGTACACGGTTGGTCGCACGACGCCGCATTCGAGCACACGCGAACAATCGGTGGCTTCGGCGAAGGCGTTTTCGTCAACTATGCCTTCACCTTACTTTGGTGCGTCGATGCCATTTGGTTATGTTGTGATTTTGAAAGCTACCGACGCCGCCCACTTGGGTTAAATTGGATCATTCACAGCTTCATGGCGTTCATCGTTTTCAACGCCGCCGTCGTCTTCGGCTCATGGACGGCACGGGGCGTCTTCGCGATCGGCACGATAGTCGTTTGGTATGCAGTGGCTGCGAAACGAAACCGTTTGAGTCACAAGTTTTTGTTAGCCCGACGCGCAAGCGAGGGGAACCCTCGAAAAGGCAAGGCATCGCAGAAACGATAAAAATCCCTCGCTAGCGCGTTTTGAAGTTGCGCTATCTTGAAGTTCAAGCACCGTTTTTGGAACGCCTGCGTTTACAAATGTCAGTCTTACGGCCTGTAGGGCCGGTTCTGTCAGCC
>JAYSKW010000310.1:0-1387 GCA_043726085.1 Limnoglobus sp. | reverse complement strand
AACGTCGTTCGGGAAGTTAATCAAACGAGCCGGGCTAACCGCATGGCCCCGCATGTTTCACAACCTGCGATCGAGTCGGGAAACCGAACTGCTGGAAACCTTCCCCGTTCACGTCGTCGCACTCTGGATGGGGCACGACGCGAAGGTGTGCCTGAAGCACTACGCCCAAACGACGGACGATCACTTCCACCGTGCGACACGTGGCGCAGAATCCGGCGCACAAGTGGCGCAAAAACCGGCACAGCAGATGGCCGCGAGCAATCGCACCGAATCGCACGGCTTGCTACAAAACGAACACAGGGAAGCATTTACTGCTTCCCCATGCGACGTTCTGCGAGATACTGCACAAGCGTTTATCGGAGAGGGAGGGATTCGAACCCTCGTAGCCGTTTCCGGCTAACCAGTTTTCGAGACTAGCGCATTCAACCACTCTGCCACCTCTCCATACAACGAGTATATCGCGATCGATGGCGTTGGGAAGATCTGTTCGCGATGCGAGCGAAAATCGGATGCGATAGTCGCAAAAGCGCGACCGGAAACGCGTTGCTGGTACGCATCGTCGATTTCCTGAAAGTGTGCCGTACATGCCAGTCGGATCACTCGATCGCAACCACCTCGCCGCCCGCTCGGGTCGCGAGCGCCGGCATGATGGGATTGGCGGAGCTGCGGGTCGTCAAACAGTGGGTACCGCCATGAAAGTGAATCCGTCGTCGTCGGAAAGTATCGACGAGTACATTGCAGGATTTCCCGAATCCGTGCAGCACGTGTTGGAACGAGTGCGAGCGGTCATCCAGGCGGCCGCACCCGATGCGCAGGAGGCGATCAAGTATCGTTTGCCGACATTTTTGCTGAATGGAAACCTCGTGCATTTTGGTGCCTTCAAGAACCACATCGGATTTTATCCTACGCCATCCGACATCGACAAATTCAAGGATACCTTATCGATTTACACGAGCGCCAAAGGTTCGGTTCAATTTCCGCTCGACGAACCGATGCCACTCGAACTCATCGCAAAGATTGTCGCGTTCCGAGTGTCAGAGGCACGTGCGAAGACTTCTGGCAGCAAGAAGCGTAAGTAGGCGACGGCGTACCTCGAACCGGTGGGTGGCAGACATGGCGTGGCGGGAAACGATTATTCGCCGTTTTGGTCCAGGTATGCTGGGAGGGATCAGCCTGGGCGATTGGGTCCGGCTGTTGCGCGACAATCACTTCGCCATCGCCCCGGGAAGCCTCTTCCGCGCATTGGCGATCACTGGGCAAAGCGTACAGAATAGCCTATTACGTTGGGTCGAGGAGAAGCGTTACGCGGATGCCGTTCGAGACACGGAAGTGTTGCCGCCGCTTTTCGTACTCGGACATTGGCGGAGCGGGACGACCCACCTGCACA
>JAYSKW010000309.1:0-7075 GCA_043726085.1 Limnoglobus sp. | reverse complement strand
GTTTGCGTCGGGCCAACTCGGGTTGCTACGTTCCGCCCGAATTCCCCACCTCCCCCGACCGCGAAACTGACACGGTCCCCCGCATCGTCTCACAATGATTGCAATGCCCTTCCGGATTAACCGACACCGCCCTTACGAGCCGCCGGGTTGATCCGGTTGAACTCGATGGCTCGTAAATATCTACTCAGACGAATGACGTAAGTCGGATTTTGCGGAGTGTCGTGAAACGACCTCCAAATGACGTGGTTCAAAACGAAGTGTCAACGCGGGGCACGTTAAAAACGGGCACGGTTCAAATCGCGGCGATTCCGACCGTCAAAAAAAATCGACGCCGCCAACAGGTGACGGCGCTCGCCATCAATCAAGGTGTCGTTCCCGTTAGAATTTGGCTGATGTTCTCCGAGCGGATCGTTTCGGCAGTGGTGCTGAATCGGAAGTTTTGCGTGAGGTAGCGGGTGATGGCGTCGCCGGGTTTCTCTTGCAGAACGAGGAAGTCGTCTGGCAGAATTCGAATCCGTTCGCGCGGGTCTTTGAGTGCCAGCGAGAGATCGACGCGAATCGGTAACTGTTGGCCGTTCGGCATTTTTCGCAACACCGTACACAACACGGGCGAGGGCGTACCCAAGCCGCTGGCGAACGATTGTGCGATGAACGCATTTTGCGTGAAGCCACCGTTGACGAGCGGCCCACCGACGAGCGCGATCGCTTGCAGTACGTTCAAATCGTAGTCGCGCGGCAATGTGACTTGCCGCGAACCGAGCACGCCCCCGGTGTAAAACTGTTCGGAATCGCGGGCGAGTATCGAGACCACATCGCCATCGCCGAGTGTGATGTCCGCTTCGGAAATCGCGAGCGGCTCGTCGGGGTAAATTCGCAGCGGAATGCGCGTGACGCCCTTCAGCGGATCGGTGGGGTCGTATAGCCCACGTTGGATAATCACTTCGTTTTTGGCATCGAGTCCCGGCGGGCCGCCACTTTGGTTCAACGCACGGAGGACGTCGTTTTTGTACGCTTCGAGCGACACCGTTACGCCGTTTCGCTTGTTTGCACTCGTGATGACACCACCCGCTGCGGTTGTGGGAATGCCAACGGTGTCTTCGCGAATCACGAGCACCTGATAACGGCGTCTCCGTTGGAGTTGCACGCTGATTTTCGCGGCCCCCTTCTGGAACAGTTTCACGTCGTCTTCGATTGCCTTGCGGACGAGCAATTCGACTTCCGGCACAGTTTTACCCTTCACGGCAATCGGCTGAATTTTCGCGTTCGGCAAACTGATCGTGCCGTCGTCGCGGACGGGCACGGGATAGCCCACGGCCGCTTCGCCGCCGCCGGCATCGGCGAAACTAACGGGGGCTTGCACGGTTTCCGGGCCGAACAAGTCTCCGGCGATCACGGCGAGGACATCGCCTTTATCGAGTCGGTAGGCCGTCGGTTCGGGCCGACGCAATAGCGTTAGCGGCGTCGCTTGCTGATCGCTTTTTGGTCGTCCGAGAACTTCGGCTGGTACGCGACGAACGGGTACGCCATCGGCCACGGGATTCGTCAGGGAGGCGCAACCCGTCGTAACGAATGCGGCAAGGAGTATCGCGAGTGCGATCGTTCGCATCATGGCTTCCCCTCCGGCAACGGCTCGGGCGGCGATGGTAGCACCGTGATTTTGAGCGGCGGTGGCATCGGCGCTGCGGAGAGGACGATCGGCACCGTTATGAATTCGCGTCGCCCCGTCGATTCGGCGATTTGCCCGCCATACTGAAAACCGAGGAAATAATCGCGAATCTTTGCTTGGCCATCGGCGGTCAGATACTTCTTCCTGCGAAGCGATGTCGGTGGGAGTGGCGGCGGTTGCACGGGTCCACCCCGATCAAGAAAATCGAAATAACCATCGCAGAAACCCAACTCATACTCATCGGTGAACGTCTTATGGGCGTGCGTACCGCAAAGTTGCCGTAGGGCCGCATGGGCATCGGCGCGGATCTCGCGCTCCAGCGATTTGTCGCCGTGACGCAAATGATGTTCGTAGCCGAGGTTATGCGCGGCCGTCCGCTGAAGGGAACACCCTGCGAGCGAAGTGAGACAAACCAAAATCAGTATCGCACGCCACACGCGACAGGTTCTCTGGATGCAACAATTGTGCGGAATGTAGGGCCTGTACTTACCATCGGCTCGTTGTGCGGACTGGAATAAGTGAAGTGTGTGAATTCTCCGCGTTTACAGTGGCCGGAGTACCCCGATTGGTGATTATTATCATTGTAGACTGTCAGGCTGCGTAAACTACGCGAACTGTACTGCACGAAAATCCCTCCCGTGACTCGCTCGATACGCTGACGCATACACCCACTGAGGTTTTTCCTAATGTCTCGACGCCACCGTGCTCAACGCCAGAATCCCGTCCAACTGGGCTTCGTTTCGCTCGAAACGCGCGACGTCCCCGCTAGTTTCTACGTCGATCCGGCGTTCACGACGGCAGGGAGTACGGTCGACTTCAACGTCGGCCTTCCCAACGAAGCGAAAGGTCTGACCGTTGGCACGAACGCCTTCGCAACGATTGTCGATGCCGTCACGAAAGCGAATGCCGCCGCAGGGTCGGACGATATTAACTTGTCGGCGGCCACGCATCTCGTCGATCCCGGCTTCGGGGCGATTACGCTGACCGAATCGGCCAACATCATCGGGAGCGGCGAAACCTTCACGACAGTCGAAGCGATCGGCAACACGGTGGGGCCGACGAGTGTGGACGGTGCTGTATTCCAGTTCGCGCCCGGTACGGCAGTCGGCGTGTCGAACCTGACTTACGACGGTCGAAGCGGGCTGGGCACCAAAGCGGGTAGCGTACTGCGATACGATGCCGCCACGGGCCTCGTATCCAACGTGACGATCCGCAACGTCAGCACTACGAATGGCGGAGTCAATCTGGGAATCGGGGTGAACGCGGTCAACGTCGGGGCCAACGTCGATGTCGTTAGCGGGACATTCTTCGGCATCGGTCGTACCGGAGTCAGTTTCAGTGACGGGGCCAAAGGCAGTGTCGGCTCGTCGAACTTCACGGGGCTGACGACGCCGGGAATCGCTAATTACGGCATCGAAGCGATCGAATCGAGTTCCGTGACGATCTCGGGAAATACCTTTGCGAATTATTCGGGTACAAGTGGTACGTTCGACTCGGCCGGCGTGCAAATTGTCGACGACGTGACCTTCGACCTGAGCGGCAACGGCAACAACGCCGACGAACCCTCGTTCGCGAAGATCGTTGGGAATTCGTTCAGCAACAACGCCACCGCGATCATTGTCGGCTCCGATGCGACGCTCGATACCAGCACGGCGCTCATCCAGTTCAACAATATTTTCGATAACAAATTCGGCGTCCTGGCGAATACCAAGACCGAAGTGAACGCGCTGTTCAACTATTGGGGTTCGGCTGCCGGTCCGCTCGCCAAGGCCAACCTCACTGCGGCGAAGGACAACCCGGCCGGGCTGGCTGCCAGCGAGGTGTCGCCGCTCGTGCTCTATCGCGATGCGTCGAACAAAGCCATCGGCGTACTCGCTGGGCCGACGCCGGTCACCGCGATTTCTTCGCCGGATGCGTATCGTGCCGCGCTGACGCCAGGAACCGTCACGATCACTTCGCCGACAACCCCATCGAGAACTTCGCCCGTCAACTTCACCGTGACATTCAGCGAAGCGGCGTTCGGCTTCAATGCCGCCGATCTAACCGTTACCGGCCCCGGTTCGCCGATCGTTTCCAGCGTGACGACGACCGACAACAAAGTCTTCACGGTGGCCGTCACGGGGGCAACCGGAACCGGCCCGGTCGTACTGACACTGCTGACGCCGGCCACGGAGACACTCGCAATCGCGAGCGTGCCCGCCACCACCGTCACGCTGCCGACGATCCGTACCGGGCTAACCGCAGGCTTCACCGCGATCTCGAATACGGCCACAGTCAACTTCGACAACGTCGCCCCGACGGCAAGGATTCCTCTCCCCGACCCCTTTAACCGGACGAATGTCAACCAAGTTTCGGCGAAAATCATTTTCAGCGAACCGGTCATAGGTCTAGACGCGTCGGACATCGTTCTCGGCGGCACCGCAACCGCAGCCAAAGTTCTCGGCATCGTTCCGAGTGTCGATGGGAAGAGTTTCCAAGTCAACATCGGCAACCTGTCCGGCGAGGGGACCGCGACGATCGGTCTCGTGGCGGGCGCTGCGAAAGACGCCGCCGGCAACCCGAATGCGGCGGTAGCGGACACCCCGATCGCCATCGTCGACTTCGTCGCACCGACGATAACAGTGCAGATCCAGACACCAGCGGTTACGAATCAAGGGCCGGTATCGATCACGCTGGATCTCTCGGAAATCGTCGAATTCGCACCAATCACCGCGAGTTCCTTCATTCTGGGTGGTACGGCAACGGGTGCGAAGGTCACCGGACTCGGATTTATGACGAATCCGGGCGGCAAATTGTCTTATACCGTAATCATCGACGGCTTTAGCGGGTCGTCGAAGACCGTGACGCTGTCGGTTCCGGCGGGGGCCGCAACCGACTTAGCGGGCAACCCTTCGTTGGCATTCGGGCCAATTACCGTCGTCACCACGCCGCCGTTCGCCAACGGTTTCTCAATCGGTGGCGGTGCGGGTCAGTCGCAGCCGTACTTTACCGTTGACGAAAGCTTTACCGTCAAGAGTGGCATCGTGCCGTTTGAATCCGGTTTCACCGGTGGCGTGCGCGTGGCGACGGCCGACGTCAACGGCGATGGCACTCTTGATGTCATCGTCGGTTCCGGACCCGGTCGTGCGAACGAAGTCCGCGTTTACGATGGCCTCGATGCGTCGAAAATTCTCATCACCGTGAACCCGTTCGAGTTGACGTTCACGGGTGGTGTGTTCGTCGCCGCGGCCGACTTCGATGGCGACGGGAAATCGGAAATCATTATCACGCCCGATCAAGGTGGCGGTGCCCGCGTGCAGATTCTGGCGCTGACGAGCCAATTCGTTTCGAGCGGCGGCGACACACTCGATCTGCAACTGGGAACGAAAACCGTTGCGGACTTCTTCGGCGTCGACGATCCCGCGTTCCGCGGCGGTGCGCGGGCCGGCGCTGGCGACATCACTAAGGATGGCACGCCCGATCTCATCGTCTCGGCAGGCTTCGGCGGCGGGCCACGCATCGCGGGCTACGATGGCAAGTCGCTCGTTGGCAACCCACGGAAAATCTTCGCGGACTTCTTTGCATTCGAGGAAACCCTGCGAAACGGTGCGTTCGTGGCCGTGGGCGATCTCGATGGCGATGGTTTCGGCGAACTGCTTGTCGGTAGCGGACCCGATGGCGGGCCACGGATTCGAGCGTTCTCAGGCGTTGATTTGTTGGGTGGCAAACAGACCGAAGTGTCGAACTTCTTTGCGGGCGATTCATCCACCCGTGGCGGCGTTCGCATCGCGACCACTGACATTAATTCCGACGGCATCTCCGAAGTGCTCGTATCGCTCGGCGATGGCGGCTCATCGCGCGTGAAACTGTTCTCGGCAACCGCCGTTCTCGCCGGTGGCACCCCGACCGCCGACCGCGAGTTCAACCTCTTCGGCGACTTCATGAACGGCGCGTTCGTCGGCTAAACGTACCGTTCCAAGAACGCCCGCGACTTCTGCGCGGCATTCACTGCATCGTAACTATGGCGGCTGAGTTCGACGTACACTCCGCCGCCGTAGTTCGCCTCTCGCAACGCGGCGAAACACTCCGCGAAATCGACTTCGCCTTCGCCGAACATCAGATGATCGTGTACCCCGTGCCGCATGTCGTCGATGTGGACATTCCACAACACGTCTTTCCAGTGCATCACGTGCTTGCGAATCGGAGTTTCCCCCATGCAAACGAGGTGGCCGACGTCTAGCGTCAAGCCGAATGCAGGGTGATTCACCGCGGCGTGCAGTTCGGCGAATTTAGCCATCGTGTCGATGAACATCCCCGGTTCCGGCTCGAATGCGAGCCGCACGCGCTTCGCCGCCGCCTCATCCGAAAGGCGAACGCAGTTCTCCACCAACCGCGACATCCATACCTTCGGCCCCGCATCATCGGTCGGCGTGCCCGACCAAAAACTCACGCAATCCGAGCGCAGTCGCATGGCGACATCGATACACCGCGACAAAAAATCGAACCGAACCGCACACTCTACGGGGTCCGCCGACAACAACGTCGGTTGGTGTTTCACCTTGGGGTTCAACAGAAATCGCGAACCGGTCTCGATGGCCGTGCGTAACTCGTGCCGTTCGACTTGTTCGGAAAACGCGGCCAACTCGAACTCGTAACTCTCGGCAAAAACATTGAGATGATGCACGTCGATCGTCAAACCGATGCCGGGATATCCCATCTCGGTAAGGAGTTCGACCGCATCCGTCAGCCGGTGATGCGCGAAGCCATTCGTGTTGTAGCCGAGGAACATCGCGATCGCCTTTTCACTGATATTTGGGGAACGGATCGCCCTCTTCGAGCAACAGTGTCGTTTCGGCGGTGATGTACGCGGTGCCAGCGATTGTGGGGATGATGCCATTGGCATCGCGTTCGTAGTGTCCTTCAAAGACGCTACCGACGATACTTTCCTGCCGCCACACGTCGCCCGGCGGCCACTTGCCCGATGCCGCAAGGCAGGCGAGTTTCGCGCTGGTGCCGGTGCCGCACGGGGATCGGTCGTACGCGTTTCCGGGGCAGAAGACGAAGTTCCGGCTATGGTTTTGCGGATCGTTCGGCGCGTCGAAGAGTTCGATGTGATCGATCTCCGCCCCGTTCGCGCCCGTCGTGCCGCTCGCATTCAACGCACGGCGAATCCGCGTGCAGACATCGGTTAATCGCTCGGTATTGTGGGCTTTCAACGTCTCGCGATGATCGCCGATCAGGTAAAACCAGTTGCCGCCCCAGGCAATATCGCCCGTCACCCAGCCGTAACCTTCCACGCTCACCGCGACATTCGCCGCGTGCCGATAGCTCGTCACGTTCCGCACGGAGCCGCGCCCGTTGCCGTGCCAGGTGGCAGTGACCACGCCAACCGAAGTTTCGATGCGATGCTCGCCGACACCGATTCGCCCG
>JAYSKW010000308.1:0-7586 GCA_043726085.1 Limnoglobus sp. | reverse complement strand
ACGACGCGGCGACCATCTCCCGAAAATGATGCCGAATGGACCAGGTTCGTGTGCCCTTTGAGAAGTGCGAGTTCCTTGCCGCTTCCGGCGTCCCACACCCGCGCCGTGTCGTCATAAGACGCGGTGACGACGCGGAGGCCATCCTTTGAAAATGATGCCGACACGACAAAGCTCGTGTGCCCCTTCAGCAGGGCGAGTTCCTTGCCGGTCCCGGCGTCCCAGACCCGCGCCGTTCCGTCCCAAGACGCAGTGACAACACGGTGGCCATCCCCCGAAAATGACGCCGACATGACCCAGCCCTCATGCCCCTTCAGCATGGCGAGTTCCTTGCCGGTCCCGGCGTCCCAGACCCGCGCCGTTCTGTCCCACGATGCAGTGACGACGCGGTGGCCGTTCCCCGAAAATGACGCCGATGTGGTACGGTCCGTATGCCCTTTGAGGAGTGCGAGTTCCTTGCCGGTTTCGGCGTCCCACACCCGCGACGTGTCGTCCCAAGACGCAGTGACGACGCGGCGACCGTCTCCCGAAAATGATGCTGAACTGACATGGTTTGTATGCCCTTTGAGGAGTGCGAGTTCCTTGCCGGTTTCGGCGTCCCACACCCGCGCCGTGTTGTCATCAGATGCAGTAACGATGCGGTGGCCGTCCCCCGAAAATGACGCCGATTGGACCGAGTCCGTGTGCCCTTTGAGAAGTGCGAGTTCGGGATGACATAGGCGATGGACGTAGCGCCATTCCCAGCCGCGGAGTTGCGGCGGAGCGGATTCGAGCAACTCGCCGGCGCGGGAGAAGTTGTCCGCTTGGTATTCGCGATGAGCCAGGTCCACAGCGTGGACGTAGTTGAGGTAGACGACCTCTTTTTTCGCTGCGGCCTCGCCGGTGAGTGCCTTGTCTGCGACTTTGCGTAGCCGGGCTTCTTCGATTCGTCCGGCGTCGGCGATCCCCTGCAATCGGACGGCGTCGTCTTTGGCGATGTCGGCGGCGGATCGGGCGACTTTCTCGCCATCGCGCGCAATTTCAGCTTGCTCGCGTTGCAAATTCGCTTCGCGCTCGCCATCGGCTTTGATTACGCCATACGCGGTCCCGATCAGTCCGCCGATGAGCGCGAGGAAGATTAAGGACGTGGCGATCACCCGCCCCTTGTATCGGCGGATGAACTTGCGGACGCGGTAGCCGACGCTGGGGGGCCGCGCTTCGACGACTTCGTCGGATAGGTAGCGTTGCACGTCGCGGGCCAGTGCGTTCGCGGTTTCGTAGCGGCGGGCGCGGTCTTTCTCCAGTGCCTTCATCGCGATCCAGTCGAGTTCGCCGCGAAACTCCTTGGATAGCCTTGCGGGTTCCATGCTGCGTATTGCCGCAATGCCCGGTTTGGCATCGAGCGAACTGAGGCGCGTGCTCGGCGTTGGTGCTTCCTGTTCGCGGATGATTCGCATCATCTCGTCGCGTGCCACTTTCTTCATCGTCTCGCGGGTGATCGGCGTCGTGCCCGTCAGCAGTTCGTACAGAATCACGCCGAGCGCGTAAATGTCGGCACGGGTATCGACGTCGAGCGCGTTGAAACTGGCTTGCTCCGGGGCCATGTACAGCAGCGTGCCGAGGACCGCATCGAAGCCCGTGAACAGCGTATTTTCCGTCAGTGGCACGCCGTTCGTTGCCTTCGCCAACCCGAAGTCGATCACCTTTGGCACCGGCTTGTCGTCGTGGCTTTCGACGAGGATGTTCGACGGTTTCAAGTCGCGGTGGATGATGCCCTTTTGGTGCGCGTGCTGCACCGCACTGCAGATTTGCGTGAACAATTGCAAGCGTTGCGGGATGTTGAGTTTGTGCTTGTCGCAATACTCCGTGAGCGGGATGCCCTTCACGAGTTCCATGACGAAGAACGGCGCACCGGCATCGGTCGTGCCCGCATCGAGCAACTTGGCGATGTGCGGATGATCCATCATCGCAATCGCCTGCCGCTCGGCCTCGAAGCGGCCGAGAATCGTCTGCGAAGTGACACGATCGACGCGAATGAGTTTGACGGCGACGCGACGTTTCACCGGTGCGGTTTGGTCCGCCATCCAGATCGTACCCATGCCGCCTTCGCCGATTTGTTGCAGCAACTTGTACTTGCCCGCAATCATCGTGCCCATCGCCGCCGGAGCGACCGGAGCCGGCGAGGCTTTCCAGTCGCCGGTATTACTGGCTTCGATCGACGGTTGAAAATACTGCGAGCCATCGGGGTGAACGTGTGCTGCATCTTCCGCCATGGCGATGAACCTCCTGAACCTGGTAGCGTGATTGTCGGGAGAGGAGCGTCACAAATCCACACAAAAATTATTCTCGCGATGGATGAATTCGCGGTTCCAGTTCCGCTTGCGTTGTCGCTGCCCGTTGGCGTATGGTCCGTAAAGTGGCAACCTCAACGCGGTTGTGCCGTGCCACTGGGAAGGAACCCGTATGGCTTTGGCAGTCCCGCCCGATGGCGGATCGGCGCAGGCGGAAACCCGTCGGTTGCCCCGTCGCGCGACGGCCACGTTACCCGTTGCCCAGCCGAAACTTACGGTGGTAATCGTCAACTTCTGCCAGTGGCAAAACACCGCACGCCTTACGAAACAGTTGCGACGAAGCATTGCCTGCCGCGACGGTCTCGCCGAGGTCGTCGTCGTCGATAACGATTCGCCGAAGTCTCGCATCGCCAACAAGTTGCGTAAATTGTCGGGCGTGCGAATGCACCAGTTCGACCGCAACACCGGCTTCGCCACCGCCGTAAACAAAGGCGCAGACATCGCTTGCGGCGATTGGGTGCTGCTGCTCAACCCCGATGTCACCGTGGCCGATGGCTTCCTCGACGACCTGATTCCGGTGGCCGAACGCTATCCGCAAATCGACGCAAACACTGGGGTGATCGGGCTGAAACTCCACAATCGCGACGGCACATTGCAAGCCTCCGCCGGTACGTTTCCAACCTTCCTCGGCACCGCCACACGCCTGGCGTTACCCCGATCGCGACGCAAGTGCCAGCATCAGAACGGCGAACAACCGCAGCGAGTCGAATGGGTGACCGGTGGTTGTATGTTGTTGCGCCGCAACTGCTTCGAGCAACTACGCGGCTTGGACGAACGCTTCTTTTTATACTACGAAGACGTCGATTTCTGCCGCCGTGCCACCGAAGCAGGTTGGTCGGTTTGGTACGAACCCTCGCTGAGCGTGACGCACCACTGGCCGCTCCACGCCCGAAACGTGCCCGCGCCGCTCCGGTTAATGACGCGCCACGCCTTACTCACCTACGCCACAAAGCATTGGCCACTCTGGCAGTTACGACTCCTCGCAATCATCGTGAAACTCGAGTCGCGGTTTCGCGGCACGTTCGCAAAACTACGCGGCAATGCGGTCGCCACCGATTGTTACCACGAACTGCGGCACCTCGTCAGCGACCTGCTCCAAGGCCGCACCGAAGCCGCCGACGTCCGCGTAAGACGTGCCGCCAGCTACCTTTCCGCAATCTCCGCCGCACAAGACGACCGCACGACCGTATGATAGACCGTACGAAACGGAGGTGAACATGAGTGCGATCGGTCTGGATGAATCGGAATGGCGAGACGACCCAGAATCGATTGCGAAATGGATCGCGATTGTCGAGAAAATCGAGCCGCTGGTTTGGGGCAGACGGGGAACTCGAAGAATACGAGCGACATCGTCGAGCCACTCGGGCATTCAATATCGAAGCCGTCCGGAAACAAATGGAGGGTAGCAGTGTCCGCTTGTAGCCAATTCTGGTAGCCGCAGGTCTTTAGCCTGCGTTACTTCCACCGTCCACGACTGAGGGTCGTGGTAAGTCTGCGAAACACGACGGTTCGTTCACCCGGAATTCACGTTGTGGCTTTTCGCGTCGAGTCTCGAAGACTCGCCACGACTGGTTTTTAAGGGTATTTGCCCCCCGCGCAGGCTAAAGACCTGCGGCTACCAGAGAAGAAAGAACGAAGGACGCAGTTGCTACCCAAAAACACCGCTTTTTGAACCGTGCCCAAATGGAAGACATTCGCGACGGTTGAGAACTGGACGACATGATGCTCCCATCGCTTTCTATCGTGATCCCGTCGTATCGTCGCACCGATTTGCTGCGCATCTGCCTCGGTTCGGTTATCCGCGAAATGCCTACCCGGACGCAAGTGATTGTCGTCGACGATGGCTCCTCCGATGAAATCGTAACTCGCGTTGCGGCCACGTTTTCTGGCGTGCAGGTCATCCGCCATGCGCGCTCGAAAGGGTTCTGCGCGGCGGCCAATGCCGGAATTCACGCCGCAACGGGCACGATTGTCGAACTGCTCAACGACGATACCGAAGTGTGTAAAGGCTGGGCGGATCATGCGTTGCGACAATTCGAGAACGAGCAAATCGCAGCGGTTGCGCCACTCGTTCTGAAGAACGAACCGTCGCGCCGTGAGGCAGGCTTCGCGCCGCGGGTCGATAGTGCGGGCGATGTCTACGACTACGGCGGGTTCGCCCGAAAGCGTGGCGACGGCAGCGTTTGGGATGCGGCATCCGCATATCGACAACCCGGCCCCGTCTGGGGCGTGTCGGCCACGGCGGGGTTTTATCGCAGGCAGGTGCTACTCGAAACGGGCGGTTTCCCCGAAGATTTCGTCGCCTATTTTGAAGACGTCGATCTCTCACATCGCATTCGCAAAGCGGGTTATGAGATCGTTTACGAACCGCGATCGACCGTCTGGCACTGTGTGTCCGCCTCGTACGGACAGACGCCGAGCCGCCAACTCGTCGAGCGACAATCGCGAAACGAGGAGCGCGTGTTCTGGCGGAACGTGCGTGGCCGCCAGCGTTTGCGCTACCTGCCCCGGCACATCGCCGTACTCGGCGGGAAAGCGATCCGCCGCTGGCAAGACGGGCGACTATTACCCTGGGCCTTCGGCCGTTTGCGAGCGATTCTCCCCGGGGGATAGTGGCGAACGCGCCATCGTCGACGTAAGTCACAATTGCGGACGCTACAAAACCGTGTTTTCGGGTGTTTTTGGGTCTCAAAACGCCACTTTTTGATCGCAAATTGCGGATCCATTTCGGGAAGTTTTGCGGTATCCTGTGATCCTGTCGTGGTTTACGCTGAGAGTCATCGACAACGCATCAGCTGAAACTACTGGTCGAAAATCGACCGGACCCGACATAAAATCGACCAACATCGACATAAAATCGACCGGACCCGACATAAAATCGACCGGATGAGACACTTTCCGGTCACTTCGCGTACGTCGCGAATTCCGACTTACGTCAAATCGTCTAGAACTTATTGACTTTGGGAAATCGTGTGGGTGCGCACAAAAAATCACGGTCGATCCAGCAGACAGTTCGTCGCGGACACGTAGTTCCGCTTCGCACGAAGAAACAGGGATTTCCACTCGTCGGACATCATCGTGTTCCGGTCGAGTGTCAGAATCGGGCCAACCGATGGCGACCAGATCCCAAAGACCTGATCGATTGTCTCATCGAGCACGATCTCCTTCGCACCATCGTACCCGCCGTCGAATATCAGAGCTGCCAGAACGATGGATGGCTGCAGGGAAGCCCAGTGCAAAATCGCAATCGACTCGCGAATGAATTCCGGCACGCTCTTCACCGTCTTTTCGAGGAGCATCACTCGAATCGCAACGTCGTCTTCATCGAGGACGAACCGCACCCACGTCTCGTCCACCGGCGCAAAGACATTGGTGTTATCACGTTCCACATAGAAAAAATAGCACTGGATCGTAAATGTATTTGTACCATAATTCTGTATGGCAGTGGCGAAAGCGATGATTTCATTCATGTTATCTACCTAACATTATTGCCAATTGATCCGCATCCGGGAAAAACGCACTTAGCACTTTACCTGTATAAGGCCCTTCATTTGCAATGATGACAACAACTTGTCTTCCGTTACTCGTGGTTCCAACGTAAGCGTTCCCATTCACACCACCAATCTTCCAAGCGGCGACGTGATCTGGATTTTGCAAGATCGGTCTTACAACATCGCCGAAAGCATCTACCCGACTTGCCAGTGAGCCAGTATTTGGAATCAGCGTACCTTCAAAATGTCGGATAGCGTGCCCGCCACCGCGGTTCATACCTTTCGTTGCATCGCCAGCACCTTCTACGGACATACCACCCGTGCTTGGTCGCTCCGGCACTTCAGGCACTTCTGGCGCGGTGCGATTGGTTCGTCCTTGCAGATCGTTCGGTATTCGCTCTGCTTGTTCGCCCTGTAGTCGCGAACGTGTCTGGCTTGCCGCACGGCTGCGGGCGGCGTCATCGACGATACCAGTGCCTGTCCCGGTAATCGTCGTGGGACTGCGTGGGATAAGCGGAACGACCGACAGGATCAGCGAACCGAAACCGATCAGCCCACGCGACCAACGCTCCATCGGCGTCAACGGTTGATTGTTCTGAATGTCGGTTCCGCGAATCGCCTCATCGACATCCGCTACACCGACAATCGTAGCGACTGCATATCGGTATGTTGTAAAACCGGCACCGACAATGCTACCATCGGAACGCTGTTGCGTGTACACCGTTTCGAGCCGACCGCCGACATGATCGAACACTTCCGCGACAGGCCCGGCCGCCCAGCCCGCGACACCTACAATGATCGAGGTGACCTGGTTCTGCCCGTTGCCGTGCAGATTGTTGTAATTCGTGCCAATCGTATTCGCCTGACCCGCTGCCCAACCGACGATCGCGCCGGGAATGTACCCAATCACACTCGCATACTCGCCCAAGGTCGCGCCGAAGGTCCAGCCGCCCGAAGTCGAACCGTTCGCGATGTTATTTGCGGCGATCATCGCGGCGTAGGCGGTTTTGGTCATGAACGGGACGAACAAACCGTTGGCGGTGGTGTTGTAGATCCATTCGTTGCCGGGGCGCGTGGAGGTGAGCACGCCGGCTTGCGTGACGGGGGCGGCGGGGGCGGTTTGCACGACGGGTGGCGTGCTGCTATCGACGATGATTTGCGGCCGATTTTGCAGGCGATCGAGGGCTTCTTGCGGCGTCATCTGCGGAGCTTGTACCGGATTTTGCAGCGTCGTCACCAAAGGCCCTTGTTGTTGTCCGTTCGTGAATTCTAGCGTTGTGGCAGTCGGCGGTGGGGCGTTCGGGTCGATCTGGAAGACGGTGTTGACAACCGTAGGGTTGGCTGCGGGCGTCGCGGGGCTGGTGCCGACTTCGACGCCGTGAAGTGTCGGTGCGGTGTCAGCGAGAAGGCTCGGCCCGGCAACGGGCGTCGCGGGGTTTTCGGGGGCGATTGGGCCGAACAGCACTGCGGCCAGATCGGCATCGGACAAGGAAAGCACCTGGCCCGACGGCGTGACGCTCTCGAAGAAGGAAATGGAGCCAATCGAAGCCCGACTGGAGCGGTCGAAGTCGTTGCCAAAATACGACATCACGATCCGCTCCAAGCTGGCTCGAGGCGGGTAAACGAAAACATTCTGGTCGCCTTACCGACCAGATATTGTAGCACCACGTCGGAACATGCAATCATCTGATTTCCCGGCTTAAGGTGATTAGATCTCATTTTTCAGGGCGGCGTTAGCGCCAAGTTTGTTTGCTTCTTCGATAAAACG
>JAYSKW010000307.1:0-2748 GCA_043726085.1 Limnoglobus sp. | reverse complement strand
TCCAGAACACCGCGAGCAGCGTACCGACCCAGTTGGCCTTCAGCGAGTTCCCGATATCACCATGAACCAACAGCGAGAAACTCGTCGTCATTCCGCACGACGGACACGGCTTGCCGGTCCACGTGACCATGTTGCACTCGGGCATACCGAGTTGCGTGTGGCTCGCCATCGTTCGCGGCGAGCCATCGGGCAAGTACGGGTGAATCCACGCGGCAATCGCGAAGATCCCGAGAAAGCCGATTGCCATCAGTATCAATGTCACCCGAACGAACCGCCCCATCGGGTTGCGTTCGAGACGACGATCGACGGCCCGCCGAACGACGGGAATCGACGATTCAGTGTGCGGCACAATAGCTTGAAACCTCGGTGTGTCAACGGGAAAAATCTTTGGACAGGATTCACAGGATGAAAAGCCGAATCCTCTTTTTCATTCTGGTCGATCCGATACGAACTGTCAGTACCTTTCGGACAAACAAATCTTGTTCCCGAACGGATCGATGAGAGTGACTTGGCAGCCGTAGGGGAGTTCGACCGGCTCCCCAGTGAATGTAACACCTGCATGTCGGAGCCATTCATAGTTTCCCAAGCAGTCATCAACTGGCAACACAAACATGGCACAATCCCCTCCCTGTCTGCCTACCAATGCTGAAAGTTCTGCGCTGATAGCTTGATATACCACAATTTGAAATGGAGTGGTCGGCCTGTTGTATCCCAAAACCACATTTCGCATTCCTGGCCCTGAAGTGTTTGCAACTAGGCTAAACAACCTCGTCTGTTCGCAGTAGAAATTGATAGCTTTGTCATAATCATCGACCCAGAGGGCCAATGTCACACCTCCAGATGAACTTGTCAATTCTGTAAATCCTGTCTAACCAAGGACCGTCTACCCCGTTAACTGTCACTTGGGTAGACAGGGGAATTGTACCCGTTTCGGGGCGTTTCGTGTCGAACATCCTTGCGGAACTCGTGCGGTTTCTGGCTGGGCACCCGTCAGGTGGTGGCCCCGGCATCGTAGCCGTATCGGGCGGGGCGGACAGCGTCGCGCTGTTACGCGGCCTCGTGCAAACGCAAAGGCAGATCCCTACACCACAAGCACTTTGTGGTGCAAATGCTCATGCAAATGCAGGCGGGCCGCCTACACCACAAACGGGAAACACCAACCTCGTGGTGGTTCATGTGAACCATCTGTTACGCGGCGACGAATCCGACGACGATGCGGCATTCGTGCAAAATCTGGCTGCCACGCTCGGCATCGAGTGTGTGAAGCACGTCGTCGATGTCGCAGCGCTCGGCGGCAACCTCGAAGCGACTGCGAGAAATGTTCGTTACCAGATCTTCGCGGAACTCGCCGAGCAGCGCGGTGCCCGCTGGATCGCCACCGGCCACACCGCCGACGACCAAGCCGAAACGGTGTTGCACCGCATCATTCGCGGCACCGGCATTCAAGGCTTACGCGGCATCGCTCCGTCGCGCGACCGCATCGTCAGGCCGATGCTTCGCGCGACCCGCCACGATGTGCTCGCGTATTTGCACGCGATCGGGCAGCCGTACCGCACCGATTCGACGAACGCCGACATTACTTTTACGCGTAACCGAATTCGCGCGGAACTGTTGCCGTTGCTCAAGAGTTTCAACCCGGAAATCGTTGCCAGTTTGGGGCGATTAGCCGAGCAGGCCGAGGAACTGTATGCGGACCTCGATGCGGAAACGATCGCGTTACTGGCTGCGGTCGAGTTGCCGCGATTTGGCCCGATGGTGATTCTCGATCGCGCGAAACTGGCGGCCCTCAGCCAGTCGAAAATCCGTTCGACCTTTCGGCGCATCTGGCAGCGCGAAGCGTGGCCGATGCACGCGATGACGCATCGCCACTGGCAGCGCGTCGCAAACTTCCAGCCCGGCGACTACCCCAACGGCGTGCAATTGCTGCTAGCGGGCAAGGTGTTGCAGTTGCGGCGAAGTACATAAAAATGGATTTTGCTACAATTCACTTTCTGACTCGTTAGTAGTGAAGTTTCTTCTGGGGTAATTCATGTTGCGTCCGATTCGTCGTGCGTTGTTGTCGGTTTCGGATAAGACGGGCCTGCTGGAGTTCGCGACTGAGCTTCACACGAAGTATGGCGTCGAACTGATCGCTACGGGTGGCACGCGCAAACTGCTCGCCGACGCGGGGCTGCCGGTGAAGGATGTCAGCGAACTGACCGGCTTCCCGGAAATCCTCGACGGCCGCGTGAAGACGCTCCACCCCGCGATCTACGCCGGCCTCCTGGCGAAGCGCGACAAGCCGGAGCACATGACCACCCTCGCGGAGCACAACCTGCCGGAGATTGATCTCGTCGTCTGCAACCTGTACCCGTTCGAGCAGACGGTGGCGAAGCCGGGCGTGACGGAAGCGGAGGCGATCGAGAACATCGACATCGGCGGGCCGTGCATGATCCGGGCAGCGGCGAAAAATTACGCATCAGTAAACGTGCTAATTCAACCGGAACAGTATCAAGGGTTTCTATTGTATTTAGAGTGTGGGAACGGTGAGACATTCTTAACGGCGAGACGTCAATATGCTGCTGAAGCGTTCGCGCTAGTTGCACGATATAATGCCATAATTGCCGCATATCTAGATCGAAAGTGTATCGAGGAAGCAATCGCTGTCGATCATATGTGTGACGAATCGGCATCATTTGTGATGCCGACATTTTCCTTAAGCCAGCAGCTTCGATATGGTGAAAATCCTCATCAAAAATCCGCGTTTTA
>JAYSKW010000306.1:0-4006 GCA_043726085.1 Limnoglobus sp. | reverse complement strand
TCGCGGCCATTCCAGACTCTAACGTGTGGCCCGCCACCCGGCCCGGCTGCGGTAATAATATCGAGCGTGCCATCGCGATTCACATCGGCTGCCGCGACGTTGACACCACCGGTAAAGTCTTCGGCGAAAGCGTAAAAGCTGAAAATGTCCAACCCCGTCGCGCTGTCGATCAACCGAACGTGCGGCCCGCCACCCGGCCCCGCCGCCGCCAATAGGTCGGGTACGCCATCGCCAGTAAAATCGACCGCAGTGCCCGTGCCCGGAATCCCGAACGGCGTCGCCGAAAACACAGTCAAGCCGCTTGCCGCATCAATCACACCAATCGTATTCGCACGATTCACCGCCAACCACCGGGAAATTTGCGGCAAGATTGGGGGAATCGATGGCGTCACAGTGGGAGGCACCGCAGGTGACAGTATCGGCGGAACCGCGGGTGGGATGACTGGCGGAGAAGTTGGTAACACGACGGGCGGCACCACGGGTGGCAATACCGGTGGCAAAGTCGGCGGAACGACGGGCGGCACGACGATTGGAGGAAATAGCGGCGGCACCGTTGGCGGAACGACGACAACCGGCGGCACGACTAGTGGAACGACGGGCGGCACGACGATTGGAGGAACGACGGGCGGCACGACGATTGGAGGAACGACGGGCGGTACAGCAGGCGGCACCGTTGGCGGAACGACGACGACCGGCGGCACGACCGGTGGCGTAGTTGGCGGCACGACCGGTGGAACGACGGGACGCGTTTCGTCCCCATCGACAACGTTGACGACAAAGTCGGCTTCCACGAAATCGCCGAACGGGTCAGTCGCCCGCAGCGTCAGGGTGTAACTCGGCGTCGTTTCAAAGTCGAGTGGAGCCGTGGAGCGCAATTCGCCGTTGACGACCTCGAATGGAAACCCGGCCGTTACCAGCGAAAACGAAAGCACCGAACTTTCGGGGTCAGTCGCGGTCAGCGTCCCAACGACGGTTCCTGCAGGGAGGTTCTCAGTGACGCTGTTACCAGTCAATTGCAAGTCTGTCGGTGGTTGATTCGGCGGTGGCGGTGGTGGCAATTCGATTGCATCCGCCACATTGATGGTAAGGATTGTCTCCGCGATTGCCCCTTGCCCGTCGATGGCGCGTACTGCCAAAAAGTAATGCGAGATTTGCTCGTAATCCAGGCTGGCAGTCGCGCGGAGCACACCATCGACTAACTCGAACGGAAGGCCTTCGCTGAGGATCGAATACGTGATCGGCGAACCGTCGACACCATCCGACAGTATACTTCCGACGACGGTTCCGGCAGACAAGTTCTCGGCGATATCGGTTGCAGTCAAACGCAGATTCGCAGGCGGGCGGTGCGTACCGCCGTCAGATACATCCAGAATTTGGACGACGAATTCCGACTCCGTGAACGCATCGTGCGAATCGTAGGCGCGAATCCGCAGGACGTAGCTCGATTGTTTTTCGTAATCCAGAAGACCGTTGACACTCGAAGTCAACGGTGTGTAGTTCAAGTAGAGTTCGCTGCTGCCCGCCATGACGAATGGACTGTTCCGAGTCAAAAGGGTGTAACGAAGCACGGGTTCATCCGGGTCATCGGCCGACAGGTTGCCGACGACTTTGATCCCGAGCGCATCTTCCGGAATCGGGTTGATCGTCAATCGAAGATTGGTCGGGGCGATGTTCGGCGGTGGAGGAGGATTCGTGTTTGGAACGACAGTGGACCATGATTGACCAAGGTCATTGAATTCGATGGAATCGATGATGTATCGGCCGAGTAGATTGACGTACACCACACCCAACGAACCATTGCCGCGATCCCAAAGGCCATCGATGCGATAAAAACCAGGCCCACCGGCATACCCAAACGGAAGATCCAAGAGGCGAAAAGATCTATTCGACTCGATGAGATGCACGACCGGATCGACGTAAAAGTCGGAAGTGAACTCAGTATACGTATTAAAAATTCCAATCTTCTCGGAACCGATACTCACAGTGTTCACGGTGACCGGCGTGCCGAATTCATCTTCCACGACGATACTACTTCTGGTGTCGCGCGACAAGTTTCGGATCAGTTGGCCTGTTGTTGTATCCCAAACAACAGATATGTAAGTTTCCGTCAGCAAGCCATAGTTAGAGATATCGTAGATATGGCCGAATGCATACTTACCCTCGATTGACAGCAGAGAAGGTCGTGTCACAATCGAATCGGTGCCCGTATTGCCGATCAACTCGTGAAAGTCGTACTTGCCGTTTGGATCCAAGGACCACGAACCCAGCCCGTTGACGGGGACGCCGCCGATGCCTGGCTGGCCCAACTTGGCCGCAAGAATATAATCCGGATCGTCTGAAATCCGCAGCGGTACCGCGTTGCCGGATGTCGGCAATTCGTATTCGGAGTTCCCACCGTTGCGACTGACAACGAACTTTCCGTCGCTGATGCGTAAGCCGACCACGTCCAGATTGGTGTTGACATCGGTTACCTGCACCGGTGACGTGTTTGTTGGGTACGGGAAGTAAGGCAACTCGTCGCCACCGACATCCCACGCAGTCACTGGCTGAAATTGATCGGTCTTGCTTCGCGGATCGTTTTCGCTCAAACCGATAATCGTCACCACGCCGTTCGCCTTGCGGACTACGTCCGTAATCCCGGTGCTCTGGTCTGGGTCGTTCGGGAACTCGACTTCCGAAAAGCTTTTCAATCGCACGAAGTTTGAGACGGAAATCGCACTTCTATCAACCGGGAGAACGACTTTCACGTATCCCGCTCGACCGCCGCTGTAGCCGGCCACGATGATTCCGTTTGTGGTTTCGATTTCCTTGTATGGGAAAAAACCGTTTGGAAGGAAGGTGGGCGTCAAGCCGCCCAGGGCCTGATTCTGGTTGTCGCCGTCGAATGTTTGGAACAGGTGTTTACCGTTGGAAGTCGTAACGACGACTGCCATTTCCGAGCGATCGTTTCCCGCGTCGTAAACCCAGAGATCGTCGACCATACCGCCAGGATAAAGTCCGAGCTTACCCGCAGGTAAGTTTTCACCGAGTGGAAAGGAAACATTACGGCCCACAACGTGTACAAGTGGACTTTGGCCATTCGCGCCGTTGAACACTGCGACGAATTCACGCCCGATCCGTTCGATCCCTCCGCCGCCGGCCGTGCTTCCGTAGGCGGAAAGATCATGAAGAATGTTGCCGTCGCGAAGATCCCAGACGGCCGCATGATATTCGTTTCTGTTCGCGTCGAAATATCTACCTGTCGCATACGTGCCGACGACTTCCGTCAGTTCGCCCTTACCGTTGCTTTGGATCGGCGCGGTGATTGCAATGGATTGATAAGTTCCGTTCGCCTGCTTGGCCCAACCGGCTGGCTTACCGTCGGCGGTACCCACGATGTATTTACCGTCGCGCGTCACCGAAACGGCTTGGGAACCTGCGTCAGCAAGAAAAACGCTTTTGTTGTAACTCGAAACGAAAGCCTTGCCCGCCGCTTGTCCCACCGAAACGCCGTTGAGACCGGCGGCGACATAGACCGAATCGTCGAAAATCGAGGCGATTTTCGATATGACGTTTCCGAGTCGGTCGACCTCAAGACGCACCGCATGAGGAACACCGTCGTTCCCGATTGTACTGCCGTAATAGGCGAACGAACCGCCTGTCAAATCAATCGACTTGGCGTTATCTATGTTGTTTTCGCCAGGATAATAGGTGCTAGGATCTGTGAAACTGTAAGTGTTATTTGATTCCAGTACGGTGATACTGGCGTGCTGTTGGTACACACCATCGATCAAGTTCCCACGACCGCTCATCGCAGTGAAACCTTGCGGCAACGGAATAGGCCCAATCGCTGGTACATCGCGGGCTTCGAGGGCGACGAGTTGCAAGCGGGTTCGGCGATTCATGGCAATGACTTCTGGGGAAGAAATTACGTGGTGTGGTAATGAGAATACGATAGTCGCCCGCAGTGCATCGTGCAAGCAACAGGGTCGTTTCCAACGTCGTGGAACTGGAAATCATCCTGCGT
>JAYSKW010000305.1:0-3734 GCA_043726085.1 Limnoglobus sp. | reverse complement strand
CGACGACGAGCGGACTACCGGCGGACATATTGTGCGGGAACACGTTGAGTTTCGCGATCATGTCGAATTCCCAAACGATATCGACGTCGGTTTTGTCTTTGTACTTTTCCGTCTGGATACCATCGTTGCCGTTCGCGAATCCGTCGACGTCGGCACAGACAATCGTGCAGCGGTTGGATACGTAATACACGCGATTGCCATCGACGGCGGGCGTCGAGCAGATGCCTTCTTTGGGCCAATCTTGCACGGGGCCGGATGGGAGTTTGTCGTGAATCGCTTGCCAGAGTAACTCGCCGGTCTTCTCGCTGAAGCACATCAGCACGCCTTTATCCATTGGCTCGAGTTCGCCATCTTCGTTCTTCTTCTGGTCGCGTTTGTTGCGTGGCTTCTCGTTGTTCGTTCCAACGAAAACCTTACCTCCTGAGACGGTTGGCCCGCCGTAAGCGCGCGAGCCGAGCTCGGCTTGCCAGAGTGGTTTGGCATCGCTCGCACGAGTCACTTTGTCGATCTTCTTGCTCGGATCTTTCGGGTCGGCGACTTGTTCTTTGACGTCGTAAAGCGTGCTGGGAATGCCTTTGTCAACCAAGTTCACGAAGTTGCGGTCGGGCGTGCCACCGAACATCACGTGATCCGACTTACCCGCCACCGCCGGTTTGACCGCAACGGGCATCGGAACAAGAACGGGCTTCGTTTCTGGAACCGGAACAGGAACGGGCTTCGGCGGCGGTATTGTCTCGGGCATCGGTACCGGTTTCACTTCCGGCTTCGGTGTGATGACCGGGATCGGTGCCGTAACCGCAGGTACTTTTACCTCGGGCTTTTTGTCGTCGATAATGGCCACTTCCGTCGACTTGTTCGCGACGGGTGGCTTGTCGGCAACAGGGACGCGTTGGCTCTTGATGCCGTAATAAATCGCCCCGGCGACGATGCTGGCCGATAGTAAGGCGGCCACGGCGGTACGGGTCACTTTCGCTGCGTTCATATCTGGTGTTCTCGGTGTGGGAGTGTCGTTCGATTATTTTTTGGCGTTCGGCTTTACGAGGAGGTTATCGTAGAAGATGTCCGAACCCGGCAAGGTTTTGTCTTCGGTAACGAGCATATTCGTGATGTAACCGTACAGCGCGGCCGCGCCTTCGGTGTTGGGGGCTGGGTCGCGGAACTCGACCGTCCATGCTTCGGGTTCGGGTGTGGATTTATCCCACACTTTACCGCGTAGAATCGCTTCCTTGCCATCCATGTCGATGACGAACTTCATGCGATACCAAACCTTTTCCTTCCACGGGAACGCGACGCCCTTGTTGATGCGAGGACGAGCTTCCCACGAGATGATTCGCAAACTGCGCTCGTTCGCAAACTCGGGATCGTCTTTGCCGTCCATCACCAGTAAGTAACGGCTGTTGACGATGCCCATATCGGGCATCTTGCCGCGGACCGTACTCGCTTGCAAGTCGCATTCGATGCTATAACCGGTCGAGGTCGGTAGTGTGATGTAGCTATAGGCACGGGCAATCGGTGGCCGCGAATCGTTGTTGATCTTCGACAGCACTTTGTTGCCATCGTCGAGTTTCTTGACCAGGAACTTCCCGTTCGCGTTCACCCAGCCACCCGGTGCGACGCCCTCGGGTGTTTTCTCGAAATCGATGGCGATCGGCAGTTGCGGCGCGATGCGAACGCGTGCCATCGGTGCGACGATTGTGCCGAGTTTTGCGGAGATATACCCTTGTTGGCTCGGCAGTTTGCCGATGGTAACGATGGCTTTCGCCCCGTCGGCTTTGATCTCGCCGTTGAGTGCGGGCGGGCCGGCGGTTGCACCCATCGGCACGGGTGGCGTCGGGATCACCCATTCGATTTTGGCCCCTTCGGGTGCCTTCACGGTGCGGCCGTTCGCGTCCAGGAATTCGACGCGGAATTCGACTGTTTTACCCGGTGCGCTCGTGACCTCGGCAGGCACGATGCGGATCGCCGTCGGGGCGGCATCTTCAGCCAATGCGGGTTCGGCGGCGAGCGGTTTGTAATCGGGCGTAGTTGGCTTCGCGTCGCCTTTGCCGATGCAATACATGAACTCGCGGGTACAGAAGAATAGCCGCCCGTTTACGGCAACCGGTGTGCCGTGAGTTTCGACGAATCCCTGACCCAGGACGCTGCGAAATGTTATTACTTCGAGTTCCTTCGGCTCGTCTTGGCCGTTCAACTTCAGGACGGAAAGTTTTGCATTCACGTCGAAAATGTACAGCTTCCCATCGACGACGAGCGGTGCCCCGCGTGAGACGGTGCCGTACTTGTACGTCCAGAGTCCTTTGCCCGTTTTGGCATCGAAGGCGTACAGTTCGCCCGCATCATCGGGGGCGTAGAGAATGCCATCGGCAATCGCGGGGGAGGCGAGGCCGAAGCGAATGCCCTGGCGCGTCGTCCCGTTCGCGAGTTGAATCTTTTTGGTTTCCCACACGAGCTTAGGTTGCTTCGTCTTCGCATCGACAATCGAGGCATCGAGGCAGACGATCTTGCCGATCGGGCCACCGCTAGGGTTCTCTTCACCGTGGGCGGCATACACGAAGTTGCCATCGACGACGGGCGACGGATTCGCAACGCCTTCGCTGAAGCGGTAGCTCCAGAGCCGTTCGCCGGTTCGCACTTTGAACGCATGCGCGTACCCGTCGCCGCCACTCGTAATTAATGTGCGTTGGCCGTTGATGACCGACACGACGGGATTTGAGTAATACGTGCCGCGGATCTGGTACGGCGACTCGGCCCACCAAACGACTTCGCCGGTGGTCGAATCGAACGCCACGAAGCGGTTGGCTGCACGCGCGTGATTGCCCCACGACGAGTTAATCATGCCGACAATCACGAGGCCGCTGTCGTAGATCGGTGAGACGATCCGCCCGCCGTAGCCCGTCACGCGGCCGAACTCTTCGGTGAGGTTCCGCAGCCACTTTACCGCACCGGTTTTTGCATCGAAACAGTAAACGTGGCCTTGGGTACCGTGGCAAAACACGCTGCCCGCAACGGGGTCGATCGTCAGGCTCGTCCAACCGAGGCGGCTCGAAACGATGTCCGTGTGGAAGACGTTGAACGCCTTCTCCCAAACGAGTTCGCCGGTCGTTTCGCTCATGCAAACGACGCGCTCACCTTCGGTGAGGCCCGAGCCACTCGCGGTAATGAGGTATAGGTTGCCCTTGTAAATCAGCGGGGCCGAGCGGCCGCCGATCGGCTTCTTCCAGATGAGATTGTCTTTGCCGACGACGCCGACACCGAAAGTATCGGGCAGGCCGGTCTCTTTGGAGACGCCGTTCTGCTCCGGGCCGCGCCAGTGCAGCCAGTCCCCCGCAAGCGTCGGGATCGCAGTCATAGCGAGTATCAGTACCGCCCAGGCCACACGTTGCTTCATCGTTGACTCCAGATACAAGTGACTTAATCGCGAATCATGTTTGTACGAAGATCAGCCGTTTCGCCTTCATTTCGTGTCGTGGCAGCGTTCCGGGTTCGACGGCGATCACTTCGACGCGGAACAATAGTTCGTCCTGAATCGCCTTCGCCACCGCGTGCGATATCTGGGAACCATCGACGCCGGGCAACGGCTCGATTTCGATTCGCAGATCGGCGAGCGACCCCGAACGCTCGACCCGGAGCCGATATTCGACGACGCGATCGAAGCGACGGATGATCGATTCGATCGAACTCGGGAAGATGTTATTCCCGCGAACGTAGATCATGTCATCGACGCGGCCGAGTAT
>JAYSKW010000304.1:0-2644 GCA_043726085.1 Limnoglobus sp. | reverse complement strand
GCCGATCGAAGGCGAATGGTACACATCGACGTTCCGCACGGCGTACTTCGGTTGGCTCGATGGACAGAAGACCCCACGCCGTGCCGTCGACGATTCGTCGAACATTCATTATTTGCAAGGTGGAAACGAAGTCCGCAAGCCGGGCATCTTCAACTATGCCGCCGTCGGTACGCAATACTTTGCCTCGGCCATCGCCCAAGATGACGATGTCGATGAAAGTAACCAGCCGTGGGAGTACGTGCGACCGACCCGCGAAGTTCCTGCGAAGTCCGACGATGAACGCGTGTCGAAATACGACCCCGAGAAATACGCTCTGTTCGACATCACCGTGCGTGCGGTTTCGCGGCTATACGAAGTGACGCCCGGCGAAACGATCTCGCACAACTATGCCGTATACAACGGGCCGATGAAGGTGCGCCTGCTGAAACAAATGAAAGGCGACAGCGAAGTTCCACCTGAAACCGTCGACCGCTATCTGACGAAGTACCACCTCGATACGCTCACCGATTATCACTCGCCGAGTTGGATCGGTCGCCGTGCCGACAGCATCTACTGGTCGTCGATCATCATCGCGTCGACCAATGTGATGCACTGGCTACTCGGCACACTCCATAGTTACGTGGGTAACTGGGGCCTGTCGATTATGCTCCTAACCGTGCTCGTTCGCATAGCGCTGCTCATTCCGAGCCGTCGGCAACAGATGATTAACGCACACATGCAAGCGAAGATCTTGAAGTTGAAGCCCGAAACCGACAAGCTCAACGAAAAGTACAAAGACGACTTCATGACGTTGTCGCAAGAGAAATCGAAACTGTTCCGCAAAGCGGGGATCAGCCAGAGCGCACAACTCGGTGGCTGTATGTTGATCTTCGCACAGATGCCGATCTTCATGGGGCTGTATTTCTGCTTGCAAGAGAGCGTATTCTTCCGTCTCCAGGAGTTTCTCTGGATACCGAACCTCGCCGCGCCAGACATGTTGTTGTGGTGGTCGGAAAACATTCCGTTCATCAGCAACCCCGCCGCTCGCTTCGGCGGTTTCAGCTTCCTGTACCTCGGGCCGTTCTGGAACATTCTGCCACTCGCGACGGTCGTGTTGTTCTTTCTGCAACAGAAACTGACGATGCCGCCGCCGACGGATGATATGCAGATTCAACAACAGAAAATGATGAAGTTCATGCTGATCTTCACGGCACTGTTCTTCTATAAAGTGGCAGCCGGGTTGTGCTTGTACTTCATCATCAGTGGATTGTGGACGCTACTCGAACGCAAACTCGTTCCGAAGCCGGATTTGTCGAAGGCCGAATCGATGGTCGCCGGTGGCGACGGCGACGAACCGCCGAAAGATTCGACAGAAGCGCCTGCGGCAAAACCAACGGGTTGGCTCGCACGCAAAATCGCCGACGCCAAGGATCGAATGGAAGAGCTACAACGCACCGCTGAGACGCAACGGCAAATCCGCAACGACCCCAACGCAAATTCCAACGCCCCACAACAGGGCAACGGAAACTCGCGAGCCGAACGACGACAGAAAAAGAAGAAGAGAAAGTGATAGGGTGAAAGCTTTTTCAGTTGCCCGATACACCATCGCGGTCGGCTTCTCGCAATAGAAGCCGATCTTTGACTTGGGCATATCGTCAAGTCGTGCCATCGGGGCGATCCACTTTGCGCGAGGCCATTTGCTTTACAAACTCTGCATGTTCTGGCGAGGCTAACCCATCGTCGATCGTGGAGAGAATTCGACGCAGATTCCTTTCGAGAAGTGCGTTTGTATCGATCCAAAGACCGGGGAACGTACGCAGGCGAATGATGTTGTCGGAATCGGCGAAACGCTCGATATTGTTGGCAAAATCGAACCAGTGTACTCGGTTATCGCGAATGTTCAGAACGATGTATTCGAGAACTCCTGCGTTTTGATACTCGATCCGTTTTGCGTTCAAATCGAGCGAGCGGGTCGAATCGGAAATTTCGCAAACGAACTCTGGCGCACCTTCGATGTAACCATCAGCGGTCACAGTGGTCTGTCCGCCATATTCCGTTTGCAATCGCACGTGCAAGTCGGGCTGCGGTTCGTTATCTTCGTCGAGGATGATCGTGGTATTGTCGTAGACTTCTACTTGTGGAGTATGCCCTTCGTAATACACGAATGCGGTCGTGAACCAAGCGTGATTTCGACCGTGACGCGCGCGAAGTGGTGAGGCCATATACACGATCCCTCCAATCAGTTCTGCACGGACGTGATCGGGGTATTCGTTGTAGAGAGCGTGGAATTCTTTTTGGGAAAGCCGATCCCCATTTTGCAGTACCACTGGCGGTTTCCCGGCCATTGGCGAAAACGGGATTGTCATCGTCGTCATGATTCTGTCCTCCACTCTCGGCATATTCTACGCGATGCGTGGGAATAGCGGCTTCACTTTGCCGTCGATCAATGTGGCCGTTACGCGCATGTCGTCGGGTTGGGCGTGCAGTTCGGCGGCGTCGGCGAACGTCACTTCGCTCCACGGCTTCGGGAAGTTGAAACTCGTGTAAATGATCTCCGCCGAACGGGGGATAAATGGCTTCAGCAGGATGCTGGCGATCCGTAACGAGTGGATCACGTTGAAGATCACGATCTTGCCTCGCTCTTTCTCCTCCGCAGTGCCTTTCG
>JAYSKW010000303.1:0-1222 GCA_043726085.1 Limnoglobus sp. | reverse complement strand
AATAAACCGCTCGAAACGCGCAAAGCGACGATCCCTGATGGCAGTATTGTTCGAATTCTGGGTGCGGGTGTGAAGTCCGAAGACGATCAGAGTATCTGGTACCCGATTCAACCACCCGCCGACGATTTTCGCTACCTGCCACGGACTTCGATACAACTTGCTGGCCCTGCAAAAGAAGGCTTCATCGTCAAATCTCCGACGCCTGCGGAAGGTACGGTCCCATATGTATCGACCGCGTCGGCATCGCTGCCTGCGACGCCGCGAACGAACGGCAAACCGGCCGGTTGGCCCAATCACCCGCTCTGGGTGCAAGCCGAACAAGCCTCGCAAAACAACGACTACGACAAGGCCGAACGGTTCTATTTTCAGCTAGCAAAAGAGATGAATGCCGCGAACGGCGACACCGATTTGGCGAACTTGTGCTACTCACGAATCCACACATTACGAGAACGTCGCCGTCAGCCGATCGGCAAGGAAACCGGGGCCGCGTGGAATGCCTCAAAGGATCTGGTAGCCACACCAAAGGCCGATCTGCCACGGGAAAGCACGCCCCGCCGCGAGGAGCCAGCCGCACCAGCACCCGCAGCAAAGTCCGAATGGACGGGTACCGGCTTCTTGCGAATCGCTGCATTCAAAGTGAACGGCAAAGCCGTCTACGCACTCGACGACGAACGCGGCAAAACCAAGTTCTACGCCACGTCCAGCCCGAACGTCGACCTCGAAAAGTATCTGCGAAAGACGGTCGATCTGTTCGGCACCGTGACGTATCCCACCGACTTGCGAAACATCGGCTTGATCAGCGTCACGCGAGCCGACACGGTGAAATAGCTATTTCCCCGCCAATACGCCTGGCGCGGCGGTTTGGCTGTGATCTTTGCCGTTGTAAACGCCGAAGTCGTTGAAGAACACGCGCTTGGCGATGCGGTACAGAAGGTTCTTTTCCGGGACTTCGTTGCCGGGGCTGTACTGCGAGGTACGCACTTGCATCGCGGCCAACTCGGCGAGAGCAGTCTGGCGAGCGGTCACATCTTTCGCACCGTGCTTCTCGACGAGCGCTTTTAGCAAATCCGGCCTTTCCAGCACGATGCAGCCGCGTGTGGCTTCGGCTGCCACGGCACGGAAGTCGCGTAAATAATCGCTTTTCAGGAATTTTTCTTTGAGCGTGCGGCCATCTTCGGCGGTCGTGTGGATCGATTCCTTCGAGAATTGCACGATCGGGCAT
>JAYSKW010000302.1:0-11432 GCA_043726085.1 Limnoglobus sp. | reverse complement strand
CCGGATATATCAGCTCGAAACTGCTAGTTTTTTTACAAGGACTTGCGGCTCGTACCGCATTTCGTCGCTCCATGTGATGTCGCGTACTCATTTCCGGCCCGTTTCGCGTTCACTTGCGGGCCGATACTCATTTCGCACCAGCCCATTCGACCCACGCGGAGCCGCGAAATGGCCACGTTTTTAATTCTGCCTCCCCGCGAGTTGCTCGAACATGCGTTCCGCGAATTCGCGAACCGCGTACTGCCTGGCGTAACAATCCCGGCGGACGTTACCAAAGACTTTCTCGAACGGATTCTACCCGTTCAAAAAGACGACACGTACGCGGTGCATCGCGAAGATTTGCCCGACGGCGACAACTTGGCGAGCATTCTGTGCGAAGCGTTTGGCGGCGAAAGTGGTGACCGAATCATCGAGGTGGGGCCACCACGAACGCTGTCGGTTGCGAGCGTGCGCGAGTCGATCATCCCCTCATTCGTTTCCGCCATGCGTGCGGCGCGATAGAATCACATTTAGCTCATGACCCCGAATGGGACACTCGAACGAAACGCACCATGAACACGCCCGACGACGATTCTCCTTGGTCATCTCTCGCCGAGGAACTCGGTCTCGACTCCACCCCGGCGAAATCGCCACCCGCAAACCTCGATGGCGAATGGGTGGCGGTGGACGAACACGATCACGACATGGAAGACACCGTCGTGCTTGCGGAGTTGCACGCGGAGCCAGTCTGCGAAGATTCCGATGAAGGCGACGAAACCGATGTCCCCGAGAACGGCGAGGCACCGGGAGAAGCGGGACGCAGGAAGAAGCGTCGTCGCCGTCGCAAGAAAAAGGGCGGAGCAACTACCGCACAACCGGGCGAAGCCGCCGAAGGTACTGATGCGGAGAGCGGCGAAGAATCGGATGCGTACGTCGAAGAAGAAGCCGAGGAATACGGCAGCGTGGCAACGGTCGCGCAGAATCACGATGAATCGAACGATAACGTCATGCGGGACATCGTCGCGACTTGGAACGTGCCATCGTGGGAACAGATCGTGACGGGCTTGTATCGTCCGGGCCACTAACATTCCGCAGCCGGAGTCTATCCTGTGGCCAAAGCCATTATCGATGTAGTTACTGCGGAAGATCTATCGCAAATTGTCGACCTTTACAATCAGATCTTCCGACCGGCGCGATCGATCGACTCGTTCCGCCGTCGCTTCCAAGGGCGACACAACCCGCTGTACATGCTCGCGAAAGTGGGCGATGAACCAGCAGGGTTCTTCCTCGGTTTCGAGACGAAACCCGACACGTACTACGCCTGGTTCTACGGCGTATTGCCTCAACATCGTCGATCGGGACTCGGTTCGCAACTGATGGAAGCCGCCCAAGCGTGGGCCGCCAAACAGCAATACGAATCGATCCGCCTCGAGTGTTACAACCAGCAACGCCCGATGTTGCACCTCGCCATCGAACTCGGTTACGACATCGTCGGGATGCGTTGGGACGCCGACCGAAACAGCAATTTGGTGATATTCGAGAAGCTACTCATCTCCGCAAAGTGAATCCCTCACGCCATCAGGTAACCTCGTAACTTTACGAACAATGACGTGCAGCGGTTTCGCCACGATTCATCGTGGAGCAAACTCGGGTGGCCAGGCAGGAAATGCACGTCGATGCAGAGGCGGTTATCGGTGCCGGTGCCGACGCGTTTCATGAACAGTTGCACTTCCAGCGGACCATCGGCTTTTTTCCCGAAACCGAGCCAGCCGAGCGCACCACCCGCCCCCGTTTTGTTCAGCCGCACGCGAATCAGACCGGCCAGATTTTCTATGACATCGCCGGCAGTGTCGTGTACGAAACCGCGTAACTTCATGACCGCCACGCTTTCCGGCATCCAGGCATCGAGCCGGAACGGCAACACGTCGCCATCGCGCTTCGAGATCGGCATCGGCGTGTTGGGCGGCGTCATCACATGGTGAAAGTTCGGCGACGGATGCGGTACCGACAGTGGCGAATTCGTACTGAGGCGAATATCCGGTGCGGTCGGCGTGTGGTTCGGATCGGCAGTCGGTAACAGCATGATCGGATTGCTATCGGTCCCGGAAGTGATCGCGGCAATGCTTTCCGCAATCGCACGATCACCTTGAACTTGGCCCGTAGCAGCCGCGAATCGGGCAGACAATTCGCGTGCCGATTGCGGGCGTTTCGCGGGGTCTTTGGCCATGCAATCACGGACGACATCTTCCACGGCCCGTGAAATCACGCCCGCCAACCCGAGTTCCGCGAACGTCGGAGGGTCTTCGGTCGCGTGCGCCAAAAGCACATCCATGCTCGACGCACCCTGGAACGGCAACCGCCCGCACAGGAGTTCGAACAACAGCACGCCAACAGAATACAAATCGCCGCGATGGTCCATCATTTCGCCGCGAATCTGCTCCGGGCAAATGTAGCCCGGCGTGCCGACTGCGAAATCGACCGTGGTGTCGGTCACCTTCCGCGCGTGGGCTTCGTCGATCGTTTTCGCCAAGCCGAAGTCCATCACCTTGACGCGCTCTTTCGGCGTCTCCGGTTCGGAGATCATGATGTTCGCAGGCTTCAAGTCGCGGTGGACGATGCCTTCATCGTGTGCGGCCTGCAACACATCGCAGAGCTGCGTCAGGATTTTGCCGATGCGCCCCGCCGAGAGTCGACCGTTCTTTTGGAGTAAACTCTCGAGGTTCACGCCTTTCACGTATTCCATCACAATGCACGGGCCGACCGAATCGGTCAGCGAAGCATCGTACAACGTTACGGCGTTGGCGTGCGAAAACCGCGCCATCAAGATCGTTTCGCGCTGAAAGCGCTCGCGAAATTTCGGGTCGGCGGCGATGTGGTCGTGCATGACCTTCACCACCACGGGCCGCCCGAGATCGATTTGTTTGGCCAGGTAGACCTTACCCATCCCGCCCTCGCCGAGCAGTTTTTGGGCTTCGTATCGACCTAGAAATATCCGACCGATCATGCACGCCTCGTCCCGACACCGCGTATCGCATTCCGTGAAGTGCGTAAACACCACACGGTAGAATGTGTCACACGCGAATGTAGTGTGCGAATCGTGCGAATGCCAATCGCGATGCAGAGTGCGTGTAGGAATGAAGATTCCTGCGATAGAAAAACCTGCTTACTGCTTACCGAATCACGTGGCCTTCGATGCCGAGGATGACGGCGCTGGCCATGTTGTCGCCGAAGGTTTGGAAGTTTTTGAACGTCCAGACGACCTTCTTTTCGCGCGTGACTTCGATGAGTTGCGGGTTATCTTTGGTGGCGTGGCAATTGCCGATGACGATGTTACCGTTGGGGAGAACTTGGAGCGTGGTCACCCAGGCGAGCGTGATGCCGGGGAGGTCTTTTTGGTCGATGCTCCATGTAATCTCGCCTTTCGGCGTGACTTCGATGACGCGGTTATTGTTGCCGCCCGCGATCAATGTGTTACCGTTGGCGAGGCGGACCGCACCGTAAACTTCGACGCCGTGGCCTTCGGGGCCGTGGCCACCGGAGCGAGGGCGGTTGTTGAGGTCGAGCGTATATTCCCACGTGATTTTGCCGTCCCCGTCGTACTCGCGGACGCAACTCTCGGACTCTTGGCAGACGAGGTAGTGCCCGTTTTCGAGCTTTCGCACCATCCGCGTGTCGCGGTGGGCATCGGACTTCTTGACTTTGAGGGGAACCGTTTTGACGATCTCGCCTTTCGGATTCACTTCGACGATCTGCGAATTTCCGGACTCCGCAACCATCGTGTTGCCATTGGCGAGCCGCTGAAACGAGTGAATCTCGATCCGGCCCTTATAGCCTTCCTTCTGCTTGGCTTCGTACTTCCAGACGATTTTTTTCTCAGGGGAAATCTCGACGACATTCGTCGATGACGTGTGGGTGAGGATGTTGCCGTTCGGAAGCATGTGCAGGTCGTGAACGTCGTGCTTGTTATCGAACTCCCATTCGATTTCGCCCTTGGCGTTGATGATCGCCATTTTGCCGGTGCCACGATCCGCCGCCAGGACTTTGTGCCCCGGCTCGGCACGTGCAACGAGGCCGAACGCGAGAAATGTCGCGATGAAAAGGATTCGACGCATGGACTGCTCCGGGAAAGGGGAAACTTTCAACGGGGTTTGTTCTACAGAGGAATTCCATGTGAGGTCAAAATTGGCTCCTCGCGCAAGTGACGGATTCTTCAGTAGCCTCAGGTCTCTGACGGCATCTGCGTTTAAAAATTCGCTGCGACGCGTTTCTTCGTAGTAGTGAGCGCTGCATTACCTACTTGCAATGTCACTCGCCAGATTCCGTCCACGCGCTCCGCGCCGCAAAGCCTTCGCATCGCGGCTAATTCCGATAACGATTGATCGTAAAGCATGAGTGTGTTAAACTTCATCGTCTGGGTTTTGTAATTGTTGAACAGATTGAAGAGGAGCCGAATGATGACTGAGAAAGAGATCGAAGCAGTGCCGAAAAAGGATGAGAAAGTCCCCGAACCGATCACGGTCGAACCGACGACAACCCCGTCGCCGACGTTGGATGGGAAAGAACCGATTCCGGCAGGCGATGGCGAAGTCGAAAAATTCTTGGTCGCAACCGACACCGAGGGCGGCGATTGATTGCATAGCGAAGTGTCGAAATTGTGGAAAACGAAGGAGGATTCTATAGATCGACGAACTAACCCTCGTTCCTTTGCCGAAAGCGATTTATGACGAACCTTCCGGAAACGATCCTCCAATTTGGCTCGGGACGCTTCCTCCGTGCCTTTGCGGACTCGTTCATTCACCAGGGAAACGAGCAGGGGCAAAACGTTGGCCGCGTGGTCATCGTACAGTCGACCGGCGATGCGCGAGCGACGGGCTTGAACGAACAGGGTGGGAAGTATCACATCGTGGTGCGCGGGTACGAAAATGGTGCGGTTGTCGATCGCGTCGAGGTTTGTGCGAGTATCAGTCGGGCGCTCCATGCGGGCACGGAATGGGACGAAGTTCTGACGGTTGCGACTTCGCCAGAGTTGAAGACGATCCTCTCCAACACGACCGAAGCGGGGTTCGCCCGCGATGCGAAAGACTCTGCCGACGATGTCGTGCCGAAGTCGTTCCCGGCAAAACTCCTTCGCGTACTCCATGCCCGATGTCAAGCGAAACGACCCGGCGTGACGATTGTGCCGTGCGAATTGATCGAAGGAAATGCGGGGATCCTCAAAGCATTACTCGCGCAGATCGCAACCGAGTGGGCGATGCCTGCGGAATTCCTTTCGTACCTGACCGACGAGTGCGTTTGGTTGCACACGTTAGTCGATCGCATCGTGACGGGCACGCCGAAAGATCATCCGCTGTTGGCGACTGACCCGATGGTTATTGTCGCCGAGCCGTTTGCGCTGTTCGCACTCGAAGATCATCCGCGTTCGCAGTTTTTGCTGCAACATCCGGCGATCGTGCGAACCGACGACGTGCTGCCGTTCTTCTTGCGGAAAGTGCGAATCTTGAATGCGGCCCACACGGCACTGCTCATTCGTGCCGTGCCGCGTGGCTTCGCGATCGTTCGCGATGCGATCGACGATCCGGAACTGAATGCGTGGCTACGGAAACTGCTTTTCGAGGAAATCGTTCCAACGATCGACGCCCGCGTCGATCGTGCGAAGTGGTTCGCCGAACAGACGCTCGACCGATTTCGGAACCCGTTCATCGACCACAAATTTGCCGACATCGCGCTGCATCATCAAAGCAAAATCCAGGTGCGACTTGTACCCACCCGAGACGAATATGCCGCCAAGTTTGGGAAGGCTCCGCCACTGCTCACCGAGGTGATTCGAGCGTGCATGACGAATTAAGCAATTAAAACGAAAATCAAATCATTAACCGCAAAGGGCGCTGAGTACGCAAAGAAGTATTTGAGATACGGAATCCATTTTTGTCTCTGCGTCTTTGCGGCTCTGCGTGAGAAGCGATTTGAGTTGCAATTCCTGCCAACCGGGTCGCGATGAAATCCTTTCTCACGCAGAGGCGCAAAAGACGCAGATCAGAGAAAAATCAAATCCTGAGATGGTTTACTCTGAGTAGCCGTTCGCTTGAACCGTGCGGAAATCAGTATTTTTACTCCGCGTACTCTGCGCCCTCAGCGGTTAAAATTCTGCAGCCCATGTGCCATCCCAGTCGAATTGTACAGTTAATCAATTTCATATATTAAAACGTTTCGCGTTCGATTCGGTAGAAGAACTCGAAAAGTAATGCGGTGGTGGCCGCGCCGAAGAGATGCCAGAGCCAATGCGTGCCCATCGACCAATCGACGACGTTTGCGTTGTCGATGAGCCGAAAGAACCAGGCGTGGCCGAAGGTGAAGATTGCGGCAAGAATCCACTTGCCGTGCCGAAACCGCATGCGTGCCAGTACGATCAGCAGTGGCAGTAAAATCACGGCCGCGAGTGAGGCGTAGGAAAGATTCACCGCCATGTTTGGTCGGGTCGCGAGTGATTCGCGGAAAATGCCGCGGAAGGCGACGCCGTTCAGGAACAAATACGCGACGATGACACCCGCGACCGATGCCACAATTCGCAACCAACCCGACCCACGACCGAGCCTTACGATGAGGTAAATTGCCCCCGCTAACGCCAGTAACGAGATCGGTAATACATCGGCGAGGAAGTACGCGAACTGCGTTCGGCACGCATGGTACAACGTGCCGCCGACGCCACCGACCAACAGCACGGGCAGGCAGGCTGTCACGAACGGAAACGCCCGGTATCGACCGCGTAATTTCACGGCCCAATATGCGACGATGACGACGAACGCGAATGCGGTGACCGTGTTCCAAGGCTCGGCAATCGTGCGTGCATCGGGTGCGAACGGGTCGGCGGGCGTTTCGACGTATCGCGGCCCGCCGTCCGCCAGATGGCCGGGGGGCTTGCTCAAAAAGAAATTATCGGCTGGTGGCACCGAGAATTGGTCGTCGGAGGTTGTTGGGTTTTGCACGGGGACTCGGCACCATTCAAACGGTATAAGATTCGTCGAATCCGCATGTTATAGCGATATTTTACGAGAGAAAATTAGCAATTGTCCATCCAAAAAGTAATTCGCGAGAGAGTGCTTGACACCGCTTTCTCGGTTTCCTAAAGCACGTCTACCTCGAACCGACCGTTGCACGATTATGCAGTGCGAAATCGCCTGCGGGCGATCGTCCATCGGGCGGTTTTTTGGAGTTTCCCGAGTCGGACGCCGATACGTGTGAGTAACCGGGCCGATCTCGATATCCGAGCTTTTTTGAGAGGATGGAACGTCGCCATGTTTGCACGCTTAGCCACGCGATTCGCGCAACCCGCAGTAGACGAAGTGCTACCTTGGGAAGCGTCCGCACCAGACGGCGCACGCTGCGCCACCGCCGATGCGGATGATGATGTCGAAGAAGACGACGATGACGATGAGGACGACGATGAGGACGACGACCTTGCCGACGACATCGACGACTTGGACGACGACGATGACGATCTCGACGACGACGATGATTTAGACGACGACCTTGATGATCTCGATGACCTGGACGACGATGACGACGACGATGACGACGAGGAAGAAGAAGACGAAGAACCCGCTGTGTAATTATCGAACGAAGCCACGCGGACGCCAGTTCGCGTGGCTTTTTCGATTGCTCGCGACGCAAACGAAGCTATAATCGGCTATAGTTCTCTCGTCTTCACATGCGCCGGATTGGCGGAGGAGAAGACCGATGCCCAGCCCGAGTAAACGTCAAAATTCGTCGATACTCACCCAACTTGCCGAACGGTTGCAAATCGATTTCGAGATAGAATTCTTCGCGTCGTTGTTGAAGCGAGTGCCCGATTTCGCCGAGGTGCTTCGCGCGCAAGCGTCGAATCTGACTGCGAAAGGTCAACTCAAGGAAGGCTTGTTGGTCGACCGGTTGCTCGTCGAAGTGCGACCGAAAGACGCAACGGCACGGTACAACCTCGCCTGCCGATATGCCGTGCTGAAGCAGCGAGAACTGGCACTGACCACGCTGCGACATGCCATCGAACTCGGTTACCGCGACTTTCGCTACATGATTCAAGACAACGATCTGAACGCGATCCACAAAGACCCGCGGTTCCGACAAATGCTCCTCGAATTCGGCGCGATTTAGAGCATCAACGTTAGCCCGACGCGCCTGCGAAGAATCGATTAATCGCGGTTTTCGAGCCGTTCGCGATAGATTTGGCGCGTGCGAGCGAGTGGATCGTTCGGCCCGGCGTCTTCTGGCGACCACGTCGGCGGTGCGCGGCGACGCGGTGCGACCCGAGCGGATCGGCCCGTCAACACTTGAATCATGACGATGCCGAACAGTGAGGTAAACAGGCAGATACCCGCCGAATTCAAATAACCTGCCGAGCGATCGACTTTCGGTTTGAAGAGCATCGCCTCCGTCGGGTCTGCGGGGTCGTAAAAGCAAGTCTCCATCGAACCGACGCTGTATCGCGATTCAAACTCTTGCATCGCCGCTTTGCCGTACAAATCGCTTTCCTCGTAGTCGATCCGCTTGCCGCGTAGCTCCCGGCCATCAACCTCGTAATGATAGACGATGATCGGAGTGAACACCCAAACCATCTCGCCTCGAATCGCTGTCAACGACTGATCGAATTCGAGCAATTCGACGGTCGCCTGCGTCGAATGAAAGCCAGTCTTGATGTACTGGAATCGCTCGTGGATCTGCCAGCCGTGCGTACCGATTAGGATGCCGAGACACGCGATGAGTAGCAGCACGATGCGGACATTCCCGAGCGGACCCCGTAGCCAATTCATCGCAGTTCGACCTCAATTGCGGTAAACTTTCCGAGTAAGCGTGCCGCGCTGTTTCGCAAATGCAACCGACTTGCGGCCTCTGCTGGAATTCGACTCGCGGAAACGGCTATCAGTTCGGGTGATGCAGGAATTTTCCATTTGAAACGGAAGGTGAAACGTGCCACAAAACATCGACTGGCTTTACCATCGCAAAGGCTGAACGACGTGCAAGAACGCTCAGGGGTTCCTTGAGCAGCACGGTACGAGCGTCGCAGAAACGGCGGATGCCACGAAGCGAAAGATCGACGCAACCGAGGCGTTGACGTTACTTGCGGGCGTCGAAACGATCGTTGCCGCACGCGGAAAGAAGATCGTCATGCTGAATTTGAAGGCGAATCGACCTGCCGATGAAGAAATCCTTGCATTACTCATCGGCCCAACGGGGAACTTGCGAGCACCGACAGCCCGCGTCGGCAGGACGATGCTCGTCGGCTTCAACGAGGAAGCGTACCGCACGGTCCTGGACTAACTACGGCAACGGTGCCAGGACGATGCGGAAGCCGACGTGGATGTCGCGAGTGTCGGCGGGTAATCCGCGACGGCTGGCGGATCGGCACTTGCTGCCAGGATCCGAAAACGAGCCACCGCGAATGGCATGTAAATCGCCGGTCGCCGGTCCGGTCGGGTTGGTTTGAGCACCGGCTGGGTAACCGCGAACGTAGTAATCTTGGCACCATTCCCAGACGTTACCGTGCATGTCGTACAGGCCGAATTTGTTCGCTGTTGTTTGAGCCACTCGACTCGGGAAACCGAGCGGGCGTGGGATTTCCTCTTCCGAGAGTGGATCTTCCATAGCTGGCGTGAAGATCGCCGTCTTGTTCGGCGACAGTTTCTCACCGAAGGCGAACGGCGTACTCGATGTCGCGCGGCAGGCGTACTCCCACTCGGCTTCAGTCGGTAGGCGATACGCCCAACCGATCCGTTTGGTGCGATCGCGTTCATTCAAACGCTTGCAAAATTCCTGGGCTTCTTCCCAGGTCACCGACTCCACCGGCATCTCGCCGCTCGAGCGTGCTTTGCTCGATGTCAGCGATGGACTCGTTCCCATGAGCGTAGCGTACGGCCCGTTCATCACTTCCGTCGTGGCCAAATAGAATTCACTCGTCAGTGTCACTTCGTGTGCGGGGCTTTCGTCGGGGCTACGTCCGACCTCGGTATCGGGCGAGCCGATTGTAAACGTGCCCGGCGCGATCAACACGAATTGCATTTTGAGTTCGTTCGCATAACTCGCTTCCGGGGGAACGGTCGGCGGCACCGCGATACGATAGAGCATGTAGCCCATCACGCCGAGTGCCACGAGCGCAACGGTCGTCACCATCGCGGTACTGAAGCGACTTCCGCCGGTTCGTCCCCGTTCACGCAGGCGGACCGGTGCGCCTCTGCCCGGCAACTTGAACAACTGACTGCTACGCGGAACTTCGGGTGGCGCGGGCTGCAATTCGATATCGGGGTGCGATGGCTTGACCGCATTCACCGGGAACGAACCCGATGATGGCGGGCAGTACGGTTGCAACGCGATCGCCGCCTGAATCGGCGTTTGCGGGCGATCTTCCGGTCGCTTCGCCATCATCCATTGGATGATCGCGTCGAGTTGTTGCGGGGCTTCCGGGCGGTGGACTCGCAGTTGCGGTGGCGGGTCGGATACGTGCCGAATCATCTTCTCGGTTGGGCTGGCACCGTCGTACGGAACTTTGCCCGTCAGCAAATAAAACAGCGTTGCGCCGAGCGCGTACACGTCGGCACGGGTATCGACGGCGAGCGGATTCTTCGCTTGTTCGGGTGCCAGGAAATCGGGCGTGCCGAGCACGAACCCTTCCTGCGTAACTCGGCTCGCTTCCTCGCCGCCAGGTACTTCTTTCAACATCGCCAACCCGAGATCGAGCACTTTCACCTGACCGCTTTTCGCGACGATGAAATTGGAAGGCTTCACATCGCGATGGACGAGACCCCTCTCGAACGCATGTTGCAAACCGATCGCGCCTTGGCGGATGTACTCGCACGCCTCCGGAATCGGCAGCGGGCCACGCGCCTTAACCAGCTTCGTAAGGTCGATGCCTTCGACGAACTCCATCGCCAGATAATTCGTCTCGTTGACTTGATCGGCATCGAACGCCAGCACGACATTCGGGTGCGACAGGTGCGCGACAGCCTGAATTTCCTGATGGAAACGGCGAATCGTCTGCGGGTTCGACAGCTTCTCTTTGCGAATAACTTTGAGCGCGACATCGCGGCCCAACCGCGTGTGTAGGGCTTTGTAAACTCGCCCCATCCCGCCTTCGCCGATGAGTTCGAGCAAAAGGAACGGGCCGATCGTCAAACCGGCCGAGCGACCTTTGTAGACTTCTTTAATTTGGAACGGCGTCAGCCAGCCACGGCGGTTGAGATCTCTCGCGATCGCCTGTACGTCGGCTTTCGTACTCGTTGCCCAACGGGTGAATTCCTCGGATTGGGCCGAGGTGAGCAACCCGCATTTCGCGAGTTCGTGCAAAAAACCGTCCGGCGATTCGGAGGACATCGGCGAACCCGTAAGACTGAAAGATGCTTACATAAATACGGAACGCGAGGGCGAGGGCGAGACGAACCGTGGATGACGGGCACAGGATTCATAAAACG
>JAYSKW010000301.1:0-15269 GCA_043726085.1 Limnoglobus sp. | reverse complement strand
GATAGAAGTCGAACTTTTGCACGATTTCGCGTCATTTCGCGGTTGCCCAATCGGGCCTATCCTGCTCGGGGAGCCGAATCTGGCGGGTGCCGGATAGCGACACATTTACAGTCGTTCCAAAGTCGGACCGACCGTCCATGCTGAAATTGAGTTCGTCATCCAGCCACAAAGTGAGTAGGATCGCCTGGCTTTGGTCTTCCAATTTCAATTCCTCCGTACGACCATTCCGTTCTTTCCAGAGCGAAATCGCGTCGGGAGCTTGTTGTTTGGGATAGCGTCGCATCATTCCCAGGCTGGTGAGCGTGAGAACGGAACTCCCCGGATCATCGGCCAAGACCATGGCATATCGATGCGGCCAACGACCGACGATTTGCGCACCGTCTAACAGCAGACAAATGACGAGATTCGCCCCGACGGACCGAATCGCCTGCTGAACCGGTTCGATTCGACCTAAATCCTCGCAATCCAGTGCCGCCAAGCAGGCACCGGGTCGGAAGACCAGGAAGGTACATTCCCGCGGTTTGATGGTCATCTTCTCCCACCAATAGACGCCTTCCGATGGATTCAGGTGCGTGTCGAGTTGGTAAGCGAGTACTTGGCTTCGGTCCAGTTTCCAACGATGGTGCTTGTATTGTAAAAACGGCCCGGTCACTTTCTTCTCATCGAATAGGACGGTAAAAATGCCGTTGAGGTTTTCTTCTTCCTGACCCGGGATCCGAAGCAATTGCGAAAAACCGGTGACGAAGAATTCGAGATTGGCCTGGTTTGCCAACCGATCAGCCACTCGTTCTGCGAGCTCGTATGTGAGTGCAAATTCCGGTAGTACGACACCGTGAACTTTGGAATGGTGCTCGCTTTCAGACTGATGGATGAGAGCGAGAACGAATTTGACAAACGCATCCGTTTTCTGCTCCAGATTTTCACCGAGCTCGTCAAGCCACTTCGGGATTAAATCGAAGAAAAAGTGTCGATTTCCGTGGCCGTGAGATTCGGGAAAACACTGGTTGCCAACGCAGGGATCTGCTGCTGCAAAGCAATCCACAGAGATCCGGTACGGAAATGGTATCAGCAGCAGGTTGAGGGGTGTACTCGCGTCGTTCGGATTATCTCGGGGGTTCGGAACGCACCCGTAACGCCAACTGGTCTCCACTTCTCCAATCGTCGGCAACAGCGACAGGTGATGCGAAAAAGACCGTAACGTACACCCGACTTGCGGAGTCATCACTTTGGGTTGAACGACCGCTTCATCGGGGAAGACCATCAAGCACAAACTGTGAGGAAGCCGGAGAACTTTCGTGGAATTGGGTTCGTCAGTCAGTCGAACGTACTCCTCAAATACGGTTTGAGCAACGGAAGAATGATTCCCGCTCAGCGGGGTGAAGCCGACACCGATTGAAACGCCATCCGCCGCCAACATGAGTTGAAATGCGGCATCGTACCAATTCGCGGGTGGCCGATTCGCATCGGGGTAAACGGGTTCATCGCCGTTTTCCTCGATCAAAATCTTCCACCATGCGAGCAATTCGGGTGGGGGTTGAAGATCGCGGTTCCTGAGAGAGGCATCCCATTCGTCGATCACACCTGACATACGATTTGAATTGCAATCCGAGTGAAACCCATCCGCAAAAAGCATCTCTTTATGGTCCCACCCTGAGTAGCGCGATTGCGTGTAGCAACCGGACAGATTAATCAATGTCGCGGCGACGGCGAAGAGGTCGGGCGGCCAGTTAGGGAACAGATCCCATTGCGGCGTCGTTTCCGGATTCGATCCACTCGGGAGGAGGCGATGGATGAGTTGCGAGATTGTTGGCATGGGTAGCTGCGCGGTAGATGAATGGTAGGTATAACGGACAGTACATACGCAAACCAGTCTATGCAAGGAAAAACCGGGCAATTTGGATCGGACGTTATCGGAACAGCGTCGATGCTCCTTTGGGACTCGGCAACACGGCGGTTTCGGCTACCATCGGGTGCTTTTTGTACGGGTTATAAAGTGGGTCGCCGACGAGCACGGTCATCCAACTAGCGAAATACACCGTTCGCCCGTAGACCTCGGCGAGCGTGTACTTCCCGGTGGCGAGGAAGCCGAAGAATTCGGACGGCTTCGGGAAGCCGATCGTGTACGGTTCGGCCACGGGGCCGAGCGTGGCGGCGACGCCGGCCTTCAACAAGTTCGGGCACCACGCTTTCGATTTCGCATCGCGCAACGTCACCGCTTCGCCGCTTGCGAGGTGCCACGCCACCGCGCCTTTGGCGAACTGGCAACACGGTCGATAATTCGACAAGGCGTACCAACCGGCGTACAGGGCCGCATCGGGGCAACTGTTCGCCGCGAACAATTCTTCCTTGTTATCGAGCGTCACATCGAACTTCGCCGCCTTCAGCAACGTCGCCATTTCGCGGAACGATTCGTCGTAGCCGCCGTAGCCGTATCCTTTGTCGGTCGCGTTCTTCGGGTCGAAGTTCATCCCCCGCGCATCGACGTACACTTTGCCAGTCAGGCCCTTTTCTTCGACTTCGACCGCATCGTCGACGAGCCGTTTGGCGATCTCGGAAGTCGGCCCATCGAGCCGCGATACGAGCAACACCGGCGGCATCGACTTCTTGCGTTTCTCCACCGGAAACTGCCAGTTTAGTGGGTTCGGCACCCAACGCGCGAGCGGGTAATCGGTCCACCACAACAGCATCAGTTCGCTATCGACGCAGGCATGACTCTCTTGGTGTGACAGCGTCATTTCGCGTTCGGTCAACCGTCGCAAATCGGAACGGGCCGCCAGCAGATCGACCGCATCGGGGTTCGGCTTCTTCTCCAGATCGGCAATCGCTTTCTTCACGACCGCGAGCTTTTCTTTCAATTCGGCAAGCTGTTCTTTTTCTTCGGCAGAAGGGAGTTTGGCACCGACGCGCAACGGCACGCCATAGACCGTCAGCAAGCACTTGATCGTCTCTTTGCGGTCGCTGAGCTTTTCGCGAAGTGTGCCGACCAGTTGGCGGTCGTACTCCGCCCGCGAGATGTCTTCGCCGCGACTCAAAGAGATCTCGATGATGTTCGCTTTGGGCACGCCGCGCTTCGTCGCATAATGCTCCGCCACCTCCCGCGACGACGGCACGAGCCGATTCGCAACGATGACGATCTCGCTCGGTTCCAACGCACGCACCGGCGCGAAAGAAACGAGCAGGGCGACGATAACGAGAGGAATACGCATGAGATTCTACCGATTTTGCGACGAGGTGAAGATGTCGGCTGGTAGTGTTTGCCGACACCACTTCTCGAAAGCCGTCATTTTGTCGTGCGTGTACTTGGTGCCGAAATAGACTTTGTCCTCGGTTCGGACCAGGAACCCCAAATTCTCGCAGTAGACCAGTTCCGTGACCTCGATCTTGTTCCTCATGAGTTCGACTCGAATCGGATGGCCGAAGGCGAAGTGAACGTGATTGCCTTTTTTGGCCTTCTCGAAGTCTGCGAGCGTAGGCGGCTGGGCACCGGACCAGTCGTCGCTGGAACAGGACTCGAGCGATGCCAAGGCCAGCATCGCTCCTTCATTGTTGGACTTCTCGGGAAAGGTCGTTTTCGCGCCGTCGATCGTAGTGCCGGGATGCGCAATCACTCTCAGAGTGATCGTGTCCAACTTGGAGCGATCGGCAGCGAATCCGACGACGAACCACCCCAGTTTCGACTTTTCCTCTCGCAACGTCGAGGACGACAGCAACTTCCCGCCATCCTGAATTTCCAAGTCCACGCGGCTATAACTCTTCAACTCCCCCTTGGTCTCGAACTCGAGTTCGACACGCACGGCATCCGGGCCGGCCGCGTTCGAGCGGATCTCCAAGCCCAGTGCCTTGGCCCGGTCGTTGGAAACGAGTTCGATTTCGATCAAGGCGAAGCACACGTTGGGGGCCACGAGCAGAATTGCCAGAGCCGAGATGCCTGCGAGGGGATGCCGCCTGTCCATGTCAAACTCCTGTTCATGTCGTGCCGACCAGGACCGTCCGATGCGACTACCAGTATAACGCCGGAGTAATCAATGCGGTGCAACGTTTTCGTAACGCAGGCGCTACAATCTCTCCATTAACTCGGTTACACGCTGCTCGACCATGTCATTCTGACCGGCGAAGAAGAGATTGATGCAGTTTTCTACGCCAGCCGTATCGGCGATACTGTCAGCGAACGTCGCCGACGATGTGTTCGACGAGAACTCGAAACCCACTCCGACAACGAGGTTTAACCAGCACGATGTTCGCTCGCACTATTCTCGCCATGCTCCTGATAGAATCTGTCGCGTTAGCGCAACCGGTTGGCCCGACGGTGGCGTGGCCGCTCGACGAACTCACCCACACGAATGGTGCGAAATTTCGTGGCGTCATCCTCGACGATAGCCCAGTCGGAGTACGGTTTCGTGTCGTGCAACGGCCGGCGGGGCGGCCGACCGTGACCTTCACCACGTACTTCGCACGTAAGGAAGTCGCTGGCTTAAACCGCATCATCGATGCGCAGCGAACGACCCTCAAAGAACGACTTGCAGAACTCGATGCGAATGGCACCGGCGAACGCAAACGGATGGACGAACTGGTACTGAAACCGGCTACTTGGTTAGGCAAAGTCGGGGCCGCGAAACGCTACGACTCCGAACGCTTCATCCTGATCTCCTCGGCACCAGAGGAAGTGACGCGTCGTGCGGTCGTTCGGTTAGAACAGATCGGCACCGCCTACGCGCGGTTCTTACCCCCGCTCGCAAAAGCGGTTCGGCCCACCACCGTTTTGCTCGCTCCGGATCGTACCGAGTTTCAGGCTTTGCTCGGCCCCGGCGTCGGCCCGATCCTGAATCCGGCGGTCTTTGAACCGGCGACCAATCGCATCATCTGCGGCAGCGACTTGCGCCAACTCGGCACCGACATGACGGCGGCACGATTGCACAATGTGCAACAACTTGCGACCATCGAGAAGTACGAAGCGGAGATCAAAACACTTTACAGAGAGGGCCGGGAACGCGATCGCTTCCTGTTAGCCGTCGCCGATCAGCGCAAGAAAGTACTTGCCACCGAGCGCGAAAACGATGCGGGGTTCGATGCCGCCACCGCGAAACTGTTCGCGATTCTGTATCACGAATCGTTCCACGCCTACGCGGCCAACTCCGTTTACCCACCGCTAAGCATCGACGACGTGAAGGCTGGGAAAGGCACCGGCGAACTGCCGCGATGGTTGAACGAAGGACTTGCGCAGATCTTCGAGACCGCCGTGCTCGATGGCAGCGAACTCCGTGTCGGTCACGCCGACCGCGACCGCTTGAAGCAGATTCTCGAACGAAAAGCAAAAGGCGAACTCGTGCCGGTGGCCGACTTGCTGCGTGCAGGGAAAGACACCTTCGTCGCTGCACACGCCGACCAAAAAACGCTCGCGGATCGGGCGTATCTCACGGCATGGGGACTGGCGTTCTACCTCACCTTCGAGCGTCAACTCATCGGCACGCCCACCTTCGCCAAGTACCTCACGGCGATCAATTCCGGTGGCGATCCCCTGGCCGCATTTGAGGCTCTCGTCGGCCAAGATATAGCCACGTTCCAAGCCGACTGGCACCAGTACCTGTTGCGACTTCGCCCCAATGGAACTGCGCCAACTGGGAAATGACCGCTCACTGAAACGTCTCGGCGGCTGTGGGGAACTGGCCGTCTTTCACTTCGCGACAGTACGTTGCCACCGCGTCGGTAATCGTTGTGCTCAGGTTCGCATATTGCTTCACGAACTTCGGGCGAAAGTCCGGATACATGCCCAACATGTCGTGCAAAACCAACACTTGACCATCGCAACTCGGCCCCGCGCCGATGCCGATAATCGGCACGCGGACGGCGGCCGTCACTTGTGCCGCGACGTCTGCGGGCACGCCTTCGAGCACGATGCTGAACACGCCGGCGCGCTCGATTGCAATCGCATCGGCGAGGATCTGCTCCGCGTCGCGTTGCACTTTGAAGCCGCCCATTTTATGCACCGATTGCGGCGTCAGTCCGATGTGCCCCATCACGGGGATGTCCGCCCGGATGCACGCCTCGATCGCAGGGAGCATCCGCTCGCCGCCTTCGAGTTTCACGGCGGTGGCACCGATTTTCAGAAATCGCCCCGCGTTTCGCACCGCCTGCGCGGCCGACACTTGATAGCTGAGGAACGGCATGTCCGCGACGATCAACGCCCGCGATGTGCCCCTTACGACGCAGGCCGTGTGGTAGAGCATGTCGCGCATCGTCACGGGTAGCGGCGTCTTTTGGCCCTGAATGACCATACCGAGCGAATCGCCGATAAGCAGCGCATCGACGCCTGCGGCATCGAGCAACTTCGCCGAAGTGTAGTCGTAACACGTCAGAACCGCGAGTTTCTGCCCACGCGATTTCGCCGCACGAAACTCGGGTACCGTCATCGGTTTCAAAGTGGCCATACGCATCCCTTCGGGTGATGCGTGCATTTTACGAGAACTACGAAGGGCACCGTCCGAACGGCCTCATAATGCTCATTACCAATGTTCTCGCCGTGCGGCCCAGTATTGCGGTTTGTATTTTGAAGATAGACGCGACGATGGAGATCGGATCAAATCGAGTGGAGTGTTGCAGAATGACTGGTTCGGCGGCAAAACCATGACACGGGACGAAGTTGAACGGGAAGCCGACCAGATCATGCATGGGCGATCGTTGCCCGAATATGCTCGACCATCGATCATCGCTTCCCTCGAACACTCGAATGGTTTGCAGGTCGATCAAATGTGTCCGTACTGTCACGGTGCGATTTGGGTCGAGGATCATGGGAGAGCATGGACCGTACGATGTCCGTGTGGTGGTTGTACAAATAGCTTTCGTGGTCTGTGAAGTGAGAACGCCGAACCAACCATTGCACCTGACCGCAGTGGTAGGTGAACTTTTTCGTTAGGCTGCAAAGGCGGATGCGTATGGGTTGGCGTTGGTGGTGGCTCCAGCAACACCTTCAACTACCGTTGATAGTTGCCTGTCTGCCCGTGTCGGGCGTCATCCTCGACCGTCTGGTGCAACTCGTTCAAGCAAGGCTAATTTGATCGTTCTCCTCCGGAGGAGTCGCGTGTGGATGAGTTCCTGATAAAGAGTCCGGATGGTAGTGGTGAACTTCTGTTCTACGATCGCTCCCCGTACGACCCGACCGAACCCTTATACGGCTACTGGGTGCGCATTACGGATCTCAACCTGTCCGCTGCTGGCAAAGTGTACGCGGGATACGCTCCGTCGCACCCTACCAAACTCTTCGCGGACATGGCGTTGCAGTGGTCGGGTTGGCCTGGCGAAATGACTTGGCGATCCCTTGAGGGAGAGTTAGCGTTGCACTGTCGCCACGGTGGGTGCGGGCATATCTCCATCCGCGTGGAATTACTATCGGGCTGGATCGCAGACGAATGGCGCGTGGAGGCAACAACCATGGCCGAGGCCGGGCAACTGGATGCGATTGCACTCAGGGCGGCGGCATTCTTCGGGCGAGAGGCCATCGTTGAGTAGGGCGAAAATAACCGGAGGAGCTTGCAGATGGACGATGCAACACTGTGGGACTCGCTGAATCCAGTGAACATGTTCCGCTGCTGTCCGGAAGACTTTCGCGGGTACTTTCCCTCGATCTGCCTCGGCATCTACTGGATGCCAGGAATGGTGTCGTTGATGGCCCTGCCCATCGCCGGTGTCTGGGGCTGCTGGCAGCTTTGGCATGTAGCCGGTGCGTGGTCGCTGCTGACGTTCGTGCCGTTCGGTCTGGTGTGGGCGTGGCTGATGGTCGCCGACGTGGCGTTCCGCCGACAGTCGCCAACCCGCGCGGAACGGGCCGGGTTCGATAACGCGGTCGTCAACTGGTTCGGACTGTTCGCCACAATGGTCTTGTGGCCGATCACAACGCTGGCCGGTATGGTGGCCTTGGTCGTGTGGCGTATCGGGTAGCAACGGGCATAATTGTGCGACTTATCGTAGGCGGAGGAGGCACGTATGCGGGCAGTCACGTTTCGGGTATTAGCCGGTCTATTCGCTGCAGGGTTCGGTTCACTCCTGGCGTTCGGTGACACGTCCAAGATGTCGCTCCGGGAGGTTTTCGGCATCGTGGTCATCGGGGCGGGGTTCGGGCTGCACGCTTTGCACGGTTCTGATCTTGGAGAGCGGTTCATCTGGTTGGCGTTCGGCGGCCGCGACTCCGGTAGTGGGAGCAAGCCATCTTAATACAACAGAACCAGGTGGCAGACCCCGTGAATACCCGTCGATTGATCGCGACGCACGACGTGCTTTTTATCACGCTCGACACGCTTCGATACGACGTAGCTGTGGAATGTTGGACGGCGGGCCGAACGCCGGTGTTGCAGTCGGTGATGCCCGCGAGCGGTTGGGAAAAGCGCCACACGCCCGGTTCGTTCACGTATGCCGCCCATGCGGCCTTCTTTGCGGGTTTCCTGCCGACGCCCGCTTCGCCGGGCGTTCATCCGCGACTGTGGGCGCTCGCGTTTGCCGGCAGTGAAACCACGACCGTAGAGACGCTGGTATTCGATGCGCCGGACATCGTCCGTGGGTTTCGGAGTATCGGTTTTCGCACGATTTGCGTCGGCGGCGTTGGGTTCTTCAACGCGCTCACTCCCCTCGGAAATGTCTTTCCCTCGCTGTTCGACGAATCGGTTTGGTCGCCGGAACTCGGCGTCACCGAGCCTCGATCGACGGAATGGCAAGTCGACTGCCTGATTAGGAAAGCCGCCGCACTGTCGCCGAAAACGCGACTGTTTGCGTTCCTGAATGTCTCAGCCATTCACCAGCCGAACTGTTATTATCTACCGGGCCACACGACCGATTCTTGCGAAACTCAGGCGGCGGCACTCGCTTACGTCGATGGCCAACTCGGTCGCTTGTTCGATGCGTTCGCGAAGCGTGCGCCGACGGTCGTCATCGTTTGTTCCGATCATGGGACGGCCTACGGTGAAGATGGCTACGTCGGGCATCGGCTTGCGCACCCCGTCGTTTGGGACGTGCCGTACGCCGAGTTCGTTTTGCCGCATCGCCCGAATGGAAGTGGGAAATGACGCTGCCAACGTTCGACGACGATGGCGTGTATCGCGGCTACGTCTATGCGTATCCGCACAAAACGGCCTATCGCACCTTCGACGAGCCGAAGCCACTCCGCGAAGCGTGGGCCGAAGAGGCGACCGACTCGCTGTTTCTGTACGTGCATATTCCGTTCTGCTCGATGCGTTGCGGGTTCTGCAATCTATTCACGCAAGCGAAACCGCAAGATCGCCTGGTGACGCACTACCTCGAAGCCCTCGAACGCCAAACGGAACGCATTTGCATAGCGATACCCCGCGCGCGATTTGCACGATTCGCGATTGGCGGTGGCACGCCCACTTATCTTTCTGCGCGGGAACTCGACGATCTTTTTACGCTCGCACGAACTCGGCTCGGAGTCGATACGCAAACCGTGCCGACGGCGATCGAAGTCTCGCCCGACACGCTGGATGCCGAAAAAGTGGCGTTGTTGAAGTCGTGGTACGTCGAGCGTGTGAGTATCGGAGTGCAGTCATTTTTCGAGTCGGAAACGTCTGGGTGCGGGCGGCCGCAAAGTCGCGAAACGGTCGCGTCCGCACTGACGAAGCTCGCGGATGCGAACTTTCCCACGTTGAATATCGACCTCATCTACGGCTTACCGGGGCAGACCGAAACCAGTTGGCTCGCTTCGATCGAAATGGCGTTGGCGTACGAACCGGAAGAATTGTTCCTCTACCCGCTCTACGTCCGCCCGCTGACCGGGTTGGGACGTTCGCGAAAAGAATGGGACGACCAGCGACTGTCGCTGTATCGCCACGGGCGGGATCTGTTGCAACGCAAAGGCTACGAGCAGATCTCCATGCGGATGTTTCGCCGCAACGATGCCGTGCGAAATGCGGAGCCGAATTATTGCTGTCAGCGCGATGGCATGATCGGCCTCGGTTGCGGCGCGAGGTCGTACACGCGCGGTTTGCATTACTCGCTCGACTTTGCGGTGCATCCGAAAAGTGTGCGTGAAATCATCCGCGATTACGTCGCCACGACCGACGCGGAGTTCGATTTCGCCAGGCACGGCTTCGCATTAAATGCGGAGGAACAGCGTCGGCGATTCGTGTTGCAGTCGATTCTGAATCGCTCCGGACTCGATCCGCACGAATACGAATTGCAGTTTCACACCTCGGTATCCGACGATTTCCCGCTGTTCGCCGAACTGGTCGCACTCGGTTACCTCGCCTTTCGCAACCAACGTTGGATACTGACTCCCGAAGGTCTGGAACGCTCCGATGCGATTGGGCCGCAGTTGTTCTCGAAGGCCGTCGATCGGCAAATGTCGGAGTACGAACAGCGATGAACCTCTCGATTCTGTATCGCGGGCCACTTTCCAGTTGCAACTATGCTTGCGATTATTGCCCGTTCGCGAAACGGACCGAAACGGCTGCGGAACTGGCCGCCGACCGTGCCGACTTGGAGCGATTCGTCGATTGGGTGGCCGCACAGACGAATCGCCGAATCGGCGTGCTGTTCACACCGTGGGGCGAGGCACTCGTTCGCAAGTGGTATCGCGACGCCATCGTGCGGCTCACGCAACTCGAACATGTGGATAAAGCGGCGATTCAGACGAATCTATCGTGCAAACTCGATTGGACCGAGCTTTGCAACAAGCAAAAACTCGGGCTGTGGTGTACCTATCACCCCGCCGAAACGACGCGAGAACGCTTCCTGCGCCAGTGCCTCGATTTGCACGCGCGCGGCGTCCGCTTCAGCGTCGGCGTCGTGGGATTGACCGAACATGCAACGGAAATTGCAGCGATTCGGGCGTCGCTTACCGAAGACATCTACGTCTGGATCAATGCGTATAAACGGGAAGCCGACTATTATTCTGCGGAGATCCTACAGCAGTTCGAGCGAGTCGATCCGTTGTTTCCATTGAATAACCAGTACCACAAAAGCCTCGGCGAACGCTGTCGCGCAGGTCATACCGCAATCACCGTCGACGGCACTGGCGTGGTCCGGCGTTGCCACTTCATCGACCGCCCCATCGGCAACCTTTACGATGGCAGTTTCGAGAAAGCACTCCTCGCGCGACCCTGCACGAACGACACCTGCGGTTGCCATATCGGCTACGTTCACCTCGAACGATTGAACCTTTACGAAACGTACGGCAACGGGTTACTCGAACGAATCCCGGCGAAGTCAGGGTCGTAAGGAATCCCTAACAGTGTTGCAAGATAACTGGTAAGGACGGCGGTGGTATAATGGCGTTCGGTAAACCCTGCTACAGATGTGGTCGTTAGGCGGAGGAGAAGACACTTATGGCGGAGGTCGTCGATACACCGGCTCTGTCGTGGCCGCGGATAATCGCCATAGTTCTCGCCTTGGGCGGGACGTTCTGGGGCGTCTTCCTGCTGTTGGGGTTCGGCCCGGCCGCTCTGTTCCCGTTCCCGTTTGGCGTCGGGTATGTGGTAACGGCTGGCTACATCGTCCGGGCGGTATCGGTTCCGTCACTCGGCGTGCGTCGGGCGATCTGGATCGCGTCGTTCGTGGTGCAAGGAGCGTGGCTACAGTCAGTCGGTCTGCCAGACCTTCTACGTACAGGGCCGAACGTGTTCTCCGTGTGGTGGGGGTTTGCCACAGTTGCCTCTGTAATAGCAATTGCCACCGAGCATGGGAGCGCCTCGCCAGGCGATGTGATACCTGACCCGGTTGCGCGTTAGCAGTCGGCCCCGAGGAGTTGGCCCTCGTTTCGAGTGGGTATCGAGCCGAAGTCGAGCGAATGCAACGCGAGGTTCTCGATTACCTCACTCAACCGTCGACGGCAAAAGCGGGCTAAATCACGATCTCTTCAGCGTTATGTGTCAGAAGGGCGATCTATGGCATGGAGCGGTGATTTCCATGAATTAAAGGCGTTCCTGTGAGATTTCGCCAACATCGACGGCGAACTTGTACCTTACGATTCCGGCGGCGTGCTGTTGCTGTGGATGGCTCTACTGGACAACCTCCAGGCCAATCACAACGACGCCGACTTGTCCGACGTGGCCGGATACCTGTCCCCTGAGCAGGCCGAGTTTCTGATTCGGCTGGCCGAACGAGTGCGGAATTCGCCTGATGTTACGGAATGAACTTCAAAACGAGGCTCTGATGTGGTGGGAACTGACACATAATCCGCGCGTCGTGTTGGCCTATTACACCCACCCACCGCAGTTGATCGGGGTCGAAATCCATTCTGTCATGCTGCATCGCGATGGGCCAACGCTCGAACTGGTCGTCGAGTTGCCACGCTTTCCCGATAAGCCCTCGCCACGTTGGACGGTTGGTGCGAACGTGGCCTTCGCTAGATTGCGATTCTGTAGCTCCCTGAAACAAGTAGTACTCTCAGGCTGGAGTACCACAAATGTCGGCGACCTGCTGATCGAGAAATGGGGCAACGGCGTACGATTCCGATTCGACAGCGGTACGGCGCAACTATCCGCAACGGCGATGTTCTTCGACGTGACAGGCGTCTCGGTATGCATCGATGAAAATTCCGAATCAGAATCCGCATTGGACGGAGCATGAATCGTTTCTGCGATTTCGAGCTATGCGATTCCCACCCTCTTGCCCCTCAATTTCCCCTCGTACGTCACCCGTTTTCCGTAACATCGCCTGTGGCGTTCGGCCTGCCCAAAATCCTCTCGCTTTTGGCGTCGTTTCATCGGTTTGCGGTTGTTCGACGAATTCGTATCATCGACGCAAACGACCACCCGTGTTGAGGACTGTCGATGTCGAGCGTACCGTCGAAGCCGTTCAAGAAATTGCTCGTGGCGAATCGTAGTGAAATCGCCATCCGCGTGTTCCGTTCGTCGCACGAACTCGGCATCCGCACCGTGGCGATTTACTCGCACGAAGATCGCTTTGCACTGCACCGGTTCAAGGCCGACGAAGCGTATCGCGTGGGCAACCCCGGCGAGCCGATTCGCGCGTACCTCGACATTCCCAGCATCGTGGCGCTCGCCAAGGACGTCGGCGTCGATGCAGTCCACCCGGGCTATGGGTTCCTGTCCGAGAATGCGGACTTCGCGCGGGCCTGCAACGAAGCAGGTATTGCGTTCGTCGGCCCAAACCCGACGATTCTCGGCCAACTCGGCGATAAAGTCTCGGCACGCGCGATTGCAAAATTGGCGAAAGTGCCGATTCTCTCGGGCAGTGACAAGCCGGTGTCGTCGATCGACGATGCCAAGGTTCTAGCGGAGAAACTCGGCTACCCGGTGATGGTGAAGGCGGCGATGGGCGGCGGTGGCCGCGGGATGCGACCGGTGTATTCCGCAGATAAACTCGCGGATGCCATCGAGTCCGCACAGAAGGAATCGGCTGCCGCGTTCGGCGTCTCCGATGTTTTTCTCGAAAAGCTCGTTCAGCGTGCGAAGCACATCGAAGTCCAACTCCTCGGCGATAAACACGGCGGGCTGGTTCACCTGTACGAACGCGATTGTTCGATCCAGCGACGGCACCAAAAGGTCGTCGAACTCGCCCCCGCGCCGAACCTGCCAGCCGATGTGCGTCAGGCGATTCTCGATGCCGCGATACAGGTCGGCCGTGCGGTCGGCCTCGACAACGCGGGCACGGTCGAATTCCTTTACGATGCGGATACGAATCAGTTTTACTTCATCGAAGTCAACCCGCGAATTCAGGTCGAACATACCGTCACCGAAGTCGTGACCGGTTACGACATTGTTCGCTCGCAAATCCTCATCGCGCAAGGTGTGAAACTGTCCGATCCAGAGATCGGACTCGGCGATCAATCGGCGGTGAAAGTGAACGGCTTCGCGATCCAGTGCCGGGTGACGACCGAAGACCCCGCGAACGGCTTTACGCCCGACTATGGCCGTCTCTCGGCATATCGCTCGTCCGGTGGTGCGGGGATTCGACTCGATGCGGGGACGGCGTTCGGCGGGGCCGTCATCACGCCGTTCTACGATTCGTTGCTCGTAAAAGTGACATCCTCCGGCATCCGCTTCGTCGATGCCGCACGCCGAACCGAACGCTGTTTGCAAGAGTTCCGCGTGCGTGGCGTCAAAACGAATATCCCGTTTTTGCTGAACCTGATCACGCACCCCAAGTTCCTCGATGGCTCGGTGACGACGAAGTTCCTCGATGAAACGCCCGAACTGTTCGTGTTCAAGAATCGGCAAGATCGCGCGACGAAGTTGCTCGCGTACATCGCGAATATCATCGTCAATGGCCACCCGGAAGTGAAAGACAAACCGCGGCCCGATCTCGGTGTGGGGAAGTGCGAAGTGCCGTTCCACGTGGTGCCCGTCAGCCAACTGACGCCCGCGAAACCGGTCGGCTTCCCGAAGGGCACGCGGGACACGTTCAAGGAACTCGGTGCCGAGCGATTCGCGAAATGGGTGCGCGATCAGAAGCGGTTGCTGATTACCGACACGACGATGCGGGACGCGCACCAATCGCTGTTGGCCACGCGAATGCGCACCTACGACATGGTGCATGTGGCCTCCGAATACGCACGACGGCACGCGGACTTTTTCTCCTTGGAAATGTGGGGCGGCGCGACGTTCGATACCTCGATGCGGTTCCTCAAAGAGTCGCCGTGGGATCGCCTGGCGAAGCTGCGCGAGCGCGTGCCGAACATCTTGTTCCAGATGTTGCTGCGGGCCGCCAGCGCCGTGGGTTATTCGAACTACCCAGACAACGTAGTGAAGGCGTTCGTGAAGGAGTCCGCAGATGCAGGCATGGATATTTTCCGGATTTTCGACGCGTGCAACTGGATGCCGAACCTGCGGCTGGCGATCGATGCGGTTCGCGAAACCGATGCAATTGCCGAGGCCGCGATCTGTTACACCGGCGATATTCTCGACCCGAAGCGCGACAAATATACGCTGGATTACTTCGTGTCGCTGGCGAAGGAACTCGTCAAAGCCGGTACGCACATTCTGGCGATCAAGGACATGGCGGGGCTGCTGAAGCCGTACGCCGCGAAGAAGTTGGTCAAGGCGTTGCGTGCGGAGATCGACGTGCCGATCCACTTCCACACGCACGATTCGGCGGGCGGGCAGATCGCGTCGTACCTCATGGCCGCCGACGAGGGTGTGGACATCGTCGATTGCGCATTTGCGCCGATGTCCGGTGTGACGGCTCAACCGAGCCTCAACGCACTCGTTGAGAGTATGCGTTACCTCGATCGTGACACCGGGCTGTCATTCGATGAACTTCAGAAGACGGCGCTCTATTGGGAAGAAGTGCGGCGCTACTACGCACCG
>JAYSKW010000300.1:0-4075 GCA_043726085.1 Limnoglobus sp. | reverse complement strand
TTGCATGGCTGGCACCAGAGTCCGGTTCGTTTCGTGCTCACAAGTAAGGAAATTCGGAATGCGAATTCACACACCGCGTTCCGTTTGTTATTGTGTCTGAGTGATATTGCATTCGGGCAACGCGGCTTTCAGAAGTGCGATGCCCTTCTCTGTGACTTTCGTCTTTCCCAACTGAAGTTCTTTGAGGTTGCTCAGACCGTAGAGGTGGATAAGCCCACGATCACCGATCTTGGTGTGCAACAAACTGAGGAACACGAGCTTTTTCAGATCCGCAAGGTGAACGAGTCCCGCGTTGGAGATCTTCGTGTAGTAATATAAACTGAGGTGCTCCAGATTCGACAAGCCGCATATGTGAGCTAATCCGGCGTCGCCAATCTTGGTGGCCCCAATGTCCAGATGGTGCAGTTGTTTCAGATTCGAGATGGGGAACAATCCCGGTAGCCGTTCACGGGGGCAGATTGCATATTCAACCTTTCAGAACCCGTAGGTCGCGGTCGAAGAGGCTTTGCGATGAGGCCCGACAGAGTATCCGCGACTAAAACCCGTAAGGTTTGAAGTGATCGTGTGAATGCACTGTCGGGCCTCTCAAAGCTTCGACCCGACCTACAATACCAGTGGGTTCAAAGAAAAACAGAATACCCCGTGAACGGTTACCAATCCCGAATCGGTAATCTTTTTGCACGCATGCAGATTCAATTCAACAAGACCTGGTACATGCTGCAAATGCGCCAGCCCCTCATCGGTGATGCGACCGCATGACAGGTCGAGCATTTGTAACTTTGGCACGAACCGCAGGTTTTCCATCGCCCGATCCGTCAGTTCCGGGCCAAAATTCAGTTTGACCAGATCGGGAAACCATCTGAGGTTGAGCAAGTCGTCGTCGACTACTTTTCGATTTGTCAAAAATGATACGCCGGTTACGATTCCATTCGTTTTCTCAACGGTGTAGAAGTTACCAGTTAGCGAGTTGAGGTAGTCGATCACCTTGTCGAGATCGGTCACCGGCTTGGGATCCGCATCCGCTAACGCCGACAAACCGACAGGCAGGCCAGCAATTCCCGACCGCATCGGCTGGCGTTGCGCCATCTCTTCTTCCGTGCCGACGCCACGATACATCTCTTCAGGCAATTCGCAATACACATCGCGTTTGGGGTTTGCGCACCAGTTACGGCCCTTGTCGTCGAACGGGTTGAATGGAATGTTACGGTCGGTGTAAAAACCGTCGATCACATTGCGTTCGATTTCGCACAGCATATCAAAATTGTCGCGTCCAATTATTAATTCACTGCGTCGTTTGTGACGACGATAAAAGTCGGGGGAGCCGTGCCAATAGATCAACATGGCCGTGCCGAGATCGCATCGCCGGCGTATGATCTCTAGCAGTTTTTCCGGGCCGTCATCCCACTCAAAGCCGATAGCAGTACGATGCGCTCGCGCTCGCCATGCTCCGTTCGTTTCGGTTACGATCGCTGTCATGATGAGTTTTTCGGCATGGTTCACAGCCAGGTCGCAGTTTTTGCCGAAAAGGACCACCGAAAAGTGGTTCCGGCATGAATACAATCGGTCGAGAATCGACGTAAGTCGTTGGTGGGTTATGGTGGTTCCGAAATTCGGGAGTGAGTTTGAGGAGGGGTGGGTGGAAAGTGCCAAAACCACTTTCCTGCTACCCAGAATCACCGCGATTGGAACCGTGCCAGTTTTTCGCCTAACTTACGCCAATAGACTCTCCGAATTGTATGTTCGCCAAGTCGCGTTAACTGGTATTTCACAGAATTTACTCCATCCTCATCGCTTGACGAAAGGATGTCAACGAAATTAACCCCATCCCGTTTCGCCGCGCTACGTAGGCAAGACTGGCGAGCACGGCATACAATCATCGTTATTCTCCGCGACACCGACGAGGCTTCGATCACATGACGATGCGTACGGAAACCGACACGATGGGCCAAATCGAGGTGCCGAGCGACCGCTATTACGGCGCGCAGACGGCACGCTCGTTGATCCACTTCGCGATTGGCGACGACTTGATGCCGCAGTCCGTCATCCGTGCATTTGGCACGCTGAAAAAAGCGGCAGCGATGACGAACACGGCACTCGGCCTAATGTCGCAAACGACGTGTGATGGCATCGCGAAGGCGGCCGACGAAGTGATTGCGGGCACGCTCGATGCGCACTTTCCGCTGCGAATCTGGCAGACCGGCAGCGGCACGCAGACGAACATGAACGTCAACGAAGTCATCTCGAATCGTGCGATTGAACTGGCGGGCGGCGTGGTCGGCTCGAAGAAGCCGATCCACCCCAACGACGATGTCAACATGTCGCAATCGTCGAACGACACCTTCCCCACGGCGATGCACATCGCGGCAGCGGAAGAGATCGTGCATCGGTTGTTGCCGAGCGTGCGGATATTGCGTGCGACGCTGCACAAGAAGGCGGAAGCGTTTGCGGATATCGTCAAAATTGGCCGTACGCACCTGATGGACGCGGTACCTCTGACGCTCGGACAAGAGTTCAGCGGGTACGTCGCGCAGATCGATATCGGCCTGAAAAATGTCGAAGCATCGCTGCCCGGTTTGTACGAACTCGCACTCGGCGGCACGGCGGTCGGTACGGGCTTGAACAGCCATCCGCGTTTCGCAGATGCGGTGGCCGTGCAGATCGCGGAACTGACGAAATTGCCATTCGTGACCGCACCGAACAAGTTCGCGGCGCTCGCAGGGCACGAAGCACTCGTCGGGGCGAGCGGGGCGTTGAAAGTGCTTGCGGTGGCGCTCATGAAAATGGCGAACGACGTGCGTTGGTTGGCATCCGGCCCGCGGTGTGGCCTCGGCGAATTAACGATCCCCGAGAACGAGCCGGGTTCGTCGATCATGCCCGGCAAAGTGAACCCGACGCAGAGCGAAGCGATGACGATGGTCTGCGTGCAAGTCTTCGGTAACGACGCGACAATCGGCTTCGCGGCGAGCCAAGGCAACTTCGAACTGAACGTCTTCAAGCCGGTGATCGTTCATAATTTTCTGCACTCGGTGCGATTGATTACCGATGCCTGCCACATGTTCGACGAACATTGTGCGCAGGGTATTACGCCGAACCGCACGCAGATCGATGGTCACCTCGCGAACTCGCTGATGCTCGTGACGGCGCTGAATCGGCACATCGGTTACGATGCGGCGGCGAAGATCGCCAAGCAGGCGCACCACAACGGAACGACACTCCGCGCGGAAGCGATTGCGGTCGCGCCGCCGACAAAAAGCGACGATGGAAAGTTCACCGGCCCTACGCTAAACGGAGAGATGTTCGACAAGATCGTCCGACCCGAAAAGATGGTCGGCCCAGGAAACGGGTGATCCATGCGTATCGTCATAAGCGGGGCCACGGGGTTGGTTGGCACGCGGCTCGTTCCGCGATTGATCGCAGATGGCCACACGGTCGTTGTGGCGAGTCGCGGTACCATTTCGCCGGAACGATTCGGCAAAGATTGCGAGACAGCTACGGTCGATTATCGCTCGGTGGAAAGCTGGTTGCGCTGTGTCGAGGCTGCTGATGCGGTCGTTCACCTTGCGGGTGCGAACATTTTTGAGCGTCGCTGGTCGCATGCATTCATGCAGGAAATCCGCGACAGTCGCGTCGAGAGTACGCGCTGCCTTTCCGACGCGATTGCCCGTTCGCCACGCCGAAAAGATGGCGAACCGAAGCAGTTCGTTTCCGGCTCGGCGATCGGCATTTATGGGGATCGCGGCGCTGAGATTTTAACGGAATCCTCGACGGTCGGCAGCGGCTTCATGGCCGATGTCGGCCGCGATTGGGAGGCCGCCGCCAACTCCGCCAGGGAAGCCGGCGCGAGCGTGATTCACCCCCGGCTTGGCATCGTACTCGATAGGGCAGGGGGGGCGTTACCGAATCTCATTCGGCCATTTCGTCTCTTCGTCGGTGGCCGCGTCGGCTCTGGCAACCAGTTCATCAGTTGGATTCACCACCGCGACCTCACCGAATTTTTCGCGTTCGCGTTGAACAATCCGTCGCTAACCGGCGCGGTCAATGCGGTGTCACCAAACCCGATAACGAACGCGGAGTT
>JAYSKW010000299.1:0-4340 GCA_043726085.1 Limnoglobus sp. | reverse complement strand
GCTCAAGAGCGAGCACGCAAGGGCGGCAAGAAATTTACGGTCACCGCCATGAAAGGCGAACTGCCGAACACCAACGATTCGGCGAAGTATCTCCCCGATGCGATCGATGCGAACATCCTCGGGTGGGTTCGCGATAACGAAATGATCGTCAGTGGGAAAATACTTGCAGGCGAGACCGTGGCGCTGGTTTTGGACCGCACGAACTTTTACGGCGAACAAGGTGGGCAGGTCGGCGACACGGGTACCATCCGCACGACAGCAGGTGCGGAATTTGAAGTCGAAGACACGCAACGCCTCGGCGATACCATCCTGCATTTCGGCACATTGCTCGATGGCGAAATCGCAGTAGGGCAGTCCGCGAATCTCGTGCAGTCGACGCTTCGCCGCATCGACATCATGCGGAACCACACCGCCACGCACCTCATGAACCTTGGGTTGCGGACGGTCCTCGGTGGGCACGTCGAGCAGAAAGGTTCGCTCGTCGACGATGCGAAAACTCGCTTCGACTTCGCGCACGACAAGCCACTGTCAGCGGAGGAAATTCGCCAGGTCGAAGCGTTCGTGAATCAGCGTATCGGTCGCGATCTCAGCATCACGGCGATCACGATGCCACTCGCGGATGCGAAGAAAGTCGACGGCGTGCAAGCGGTGTTCGGCGAGAAGTACCCGGACCCCGTACGGGTCGTAATGGTCGGCACGGAGACACCCGACAAGGCGAACTTCGACGACTCGATCGAGTTCTGTGGCGGCACGCATATGCCGAGAACGGGTGGTATCGGTTACTTCAAAATCGCCTCGCAAGAACCGGTCGCGAAAGGCGTTCGCCGCATCGTCGCCGTCAGTGGCCGCGTTGCCGCTGAAGCAATGACGCAACTGAGCGCGACCGTGACGACGCTAACGGATCGCTTTCAATGCAAGCCGGACGAACTGCCGACACGCGTGTCCGCACTCGACGAGGAAATGACCAAACTCAAGGACCAGCTCAAACGCGCCGCGATCATGGCTATCGAAGGATTGTTCGATGCCAGCCCCGTGGTCAACGGCACGAAACTGGTCGTCGGGCACCTGCCCCCCGTAACGATGGAAGTCGTCCGTTCGCAGATCGATCGCATTCGCCAAAAGTCGAAGTCGGCCGTAATCATTTTCGGTTGGGAAGAAGCCCCGGATAAAGTGTCCATCGTGGTCGCACTGACATCGGACTTGGTGGCAAAAGGCGTGAAGGCGGGCGACCTCATCAAGCCGATCGCCGAACTCGTCGGTGGCAAGGGCGGCGGCAAGCCCGACATGGCTCAGGCGGGCGGCAAGGATGTTGCGAAACTTTCGGAAGCCCTCGAGAAAGGCCGCGATCTCGCACGCGGCTTCCTCGAAGGATGATCGAAAACTACTTCGCAGTAAGCAGTTTCCGCTTCGACTTCGTTGCGGACTTCTCTGCGAACTCGATCAACTGCAACCGCTTTCGGACGGCGTCAGCGTACTCTTCGGAGAGTTCGACACCGAGATATTTCCGCCCGAGTTTCTTCGCACTCGCCAGCGTCGTGCCACTCCCGGCGAACGGGTCTAACACTACATCGCCAGGGTTCGACGCCACTTGAATGATGCGATCGAGCACCGCTTCGGGCATCTGGCACGGGTGCCCGGTACGCTCTTTGAACGTCCCGCAAACTCGTGGCAGATACCACGTGTCCGCATCGCTCTGAAAGTGTGCATCGGACTCTTGCGGACGCAGCACCCACGTGTCGTCGGGCAGTTTCCCAATCGGGTTCGCGCGAGAATCCGCGTACGTCGTCATGCGTGCTGACGGGACGCGAACATCGGTCGGGTTGAAGGTGAATGCCTTCGGGTTTGCGACGTAATAAAATATGTGTGCGTGGCTGCGGTTGAACTTCTTCTTGCAGTTCACGCCGAACGTGTAGTGCCAGACGATCCAGTTTCGCATCGTGAACCCGAGCGCGTCGAGGCGGATCTTCATCTCGGCGGCGTATTCGTCGCCGATAGCCACGAAGAACGAGCCGTTCGGCTTCAGTACGCGGCGGACCCCGGCAAGCCATTGTTCGGTCCAATAGAGATACTCGGTTTTCGCGCGACGGTCGTCGTACACGTCGTAGTCGTAACCGATGTTGAACGGCGGGTCGGCAAACGCTAGATCGATCGAACCCGCTTGGAATGTCGACATCACCTCAAGACAGTTCCCTGTGACAACCTCGTCGAGCACAATTCTACTCCGTGAAAATCAGAATAATCTGAACAACCCAACTCGCGCAGGACGTGTTATAGACCACCTGTGACGATTGCGCAAGTCGAATCGATAAAAATACGCGAAAGGGGAATCGAGGTCGTTTCCGTGCGTTCGGAAACTGGGCTGGCACAGTTTCGACGTGGTGTGTAGATTTTCCCAACGAACGGATTTGTCGAAACTTACCGCACACTCGAAGGATCATGGATGATCCAGCATGTACTGGCTACCTGGCGCTATCGCCACTTTTGGTTGTCGCTCGTCCATTTGGATTTGCGGAACCGCTATCGCCGATCTGTACTCGGCATCGGTTGGTCGTTGCTGCACCCGCTGGCGATGACGGTCGTATTCTGCATCGCCTTCGGCGGCATCCTCGGCTCGCAGGATTGGCGATCGTTTGCCCCCAAGCTCCTCGTGGGATTGGCGATCTGGGATTTCATGAAGTCCTCGATCATTTTGGGTTGCGATTCGTTCATTCGCGGCGAAGCGTACATCCGCCAGTGCCCGTTACCGATGAGCATTTATTCGCTGAGAATTGTGTTGGGAACGTTCATTCACTTCCTGATAGCGCTCGCTTTAGTCGTAGTCTCGTTAGTCGTACTGACCGGTACGCCGAATGCCCTTTATGCCTTACCGACGATCGTGCCAACGATCGTGATGCTGAGTGTGTTCTGTTGGTCGATTGCCACACTCGGTGCGTTTGCGCACGCGTATTTTCACGACACGAAACACCTGATCGAAGTCGTGTCGCAACTGCTGTTTTTCCTGACGCCGATCATGTACGATGCCAATCTGCTGCAAACCAAAGGCCTCGGTTGGGTCGTGGAGATCAACCCCGTCGCGCACTTCCTCGTGCTCGTTGGCCAACCGCTGCTGAAAGGTATCGATCCGGATCCGGAGCAGTATTTCTTCGTCGGTGGTTTGACGATCGCACTGTTCGGCTTGGCGTGTGGGGCGATGGCCTGGCTGCAAAAACGACTGGTTTTCCAACTGTAAATCGCGATTCATCACGAATTCTACTGCGAGCGGCGAACGATGGCGAAAATTGAACTGCACGATGTGTCGTTGACATTTACTCTGCGAAAGGCCGTGCGCCTTTCGCTGAAAGAGTTCTTGCTCAACGGCATGTTTATGAACAGCCGCAACCCGCTCGTTCGCGTTCCGGCGCTCGTCGATGTCGATCTTTCGGTCAAAGATGGCGAACGCATCGGCATCATCGGCCACAACGGTGCGGGCAAAAGCACGCTCCTGAAAATGCTCGCGGGCGTTTATCCGCCGACGCATGGTACGCGCCTCGTCGAAGGGAAAATTTGCTCGCTATTCGACATCACGCTCGGCTTTGAACCGGATGCGACGGGCCGCGAAAACATCATGTACCGCGCGTACCTCCAGGGCGAAACGCCACGCACGCTACGCCCCAAGCAAAAACAAATCGAAGACTTCAGCGAACTCGGCGACTTCCTCGATACGCCCGTCCGCTACTACTCCGCAGGCATGGCCGTCCGACTCGCGTTCTCGATCGCAACGGCCATCGAACCCGAAGTGTTACTCATCGATGAAGTGCTCAGCGTCGGCGACTTGTCGTTCCAAAACAAGGCGGGGCAGCGCATGAAAGACATGATGGCCACTGCAAGCCTGATGGTGATGGTGAGCCACGATCTCGGTTCGATCGAGAAGCTTTGTACGCGAGCGATCTGGCTCGAACACGGTCGAATTATCGCGTCTGGGCCTGCGAAGGAAATCTCCGCGATGTACACGCAAAGTGTCCGTGACGCCGCATCGAAACAACTCGTTGCTGCCTGATTCGCTAAACGAGGAGGAACCGGAAGTGGACGGTACTCCCGTTTCGATTTTAATCGTGAACTACAACGGCGGAGCGCATCTCGCCAATTGCCTAAAAGCACTCGAAAGACAGTCGTTATCGCGACATCGCTTTGAAGTGATCGTCGTCGATAATGCTTCGAGCGATCGTTCGTACGAGGTCGTCCCCGAACAATATTCGTGGTGTCGCCTCGTTCGATTATCGACGAACGTCGGCTTCGCGGAAGGCAACAATGTTGCGGCGCGACACGCGCATGGGACCAACAAAATCTTGTTGAACAACGAC